>NZ_SMKB01000024.1:0-52409 GCF_004348575.1 Actinomadura sp. 7K534 | reverse complement strand
CCCAGCATCCCGACCCGCACCCGCCGATTTTCGCACGCCCGATACGCCCGGTAACCACCAAGCCGCCCCCGCCCGCGGGACGGCTCGCACCCGGGCTCCGGCGCCGGCGCGCGGAGTAGCTTTTCCGACGCTTTTCTGATTTCGATCTCCACGAAAACGTGATGCCAACGCGGCGGCCCCCGATTTAAGATCTTGGGTTCATGCGTCGTTCGGAGAGGGTGTGCATCGTGAATCGCTTAGAAAAATGGAAGGTGTGCCTGGTCGCGGTGGCGGCCGTCATGTTCGGAGCCTCCGGTCTCGCGGCCCCCGCCGCAGCCGATGCGGCCCCCGCCCCGTGCGGACCCTGGCTCCAAGCACTGGAGCCACCGAGCGAAAAAGTCCATTCGGGCGGAGAAGCGCAAGGCGTCGTCAAGGTGATATGCCCCTCCCCCATCCCGCTCGCCGTGACGTTGACGTCTGCGGACACGTCCTGGGTGAGCGTTCCGGACAAGGTCATCGTGCCACCTGGAGCTACGGAGGCGACCTTTCCCATCCGTACGCACCAGCCGGACTACATCTACGGCGACCTCACCGTCTCGCTGACGGCGAAGCTACGGGGCCGAACGCTCACGCAGCCGGTCATACTGCAACCAGGACTGAAGTTCGTCGACTTCGGCGGCCGTTCGAGCATCGTCAGCGGTGATGACGTCTCGATTTTTGTCGGCCTCAATGGCCCGGCGCCCGAGGGTGGGATGCAGATCCCGCTGGAAAGCGACAACCCGGCACTGCAGATCCCGGCGAGCATCACGATTCCCCACGGGGCTTCTGCAATAGGTCCACGGGCAGGGAGCACGCGTATCCCGGAGAACGCGGATGTCGCCGTGACGGCGAAGCTTCCGGGACAGAGCCTCAGCGCGGTCCTGACGCTGCTCGCTTGGAACTACGATCCCGGCGAGTGGAGCTTCACGGGGGCGGCCGAGACGTACGGCGCGTATTACGACATGACCCTGAACCTGCCCAATCCCGTACCGCACGGCGGAATCGAGGTCACTTTCACCACCGACCACCCGAAGATCCCATCCCCGTCCTCCCCCCGGCAATATTCGGAAGGGTTCTCCGGGACGTCGCAGATTCAGGTCTCGATACCGTCCGACATCGACGGTGACGTGACCATCACGGCGAACATCGAAGGAGTGGGCACACGGAGCCACACCGTCCGCGTTCACCCCAATCTCCTCGGGTTCGACATCGAACCGTGGCTCGTCGCCGGCGGTCAGCCATTCGAAGGCACGGTCCGTCTCGGAACCGCCACGAGCGTGCCGGTCACGATCCAGCTCGCCAGCTCCGACCCGGTCGTCCAGGTTCCCGCCGAGCTGACCATCCCGGCAGGCCAGTCCTCGGCCACCTTCCAGGGCACGACGTCACCGGTGGACGGTTTCACGTTCGCCACCATCACCGCCCGCCACCCGAGCGGCAGGACCCAGGAAAAGGACCTCTACCTGGATTCCACGGCCTAGCCCGTCCGCCCACACCCGCCCCCCGGCCCTCGGACTCCTCGTCACCCGTGAGAGTCCGGGGGCCGGATCGTCGAAGGACGCCACAACGGCCGACCGGGCGTCCGCGGGTCAGCGGTGCTGCTCAGCAGTACTTGGAGGAGCCCTTGCTCGTCCAGGAGCAGGAGTCGGCGCGCTTGCCGTTCGGGTACAGGAGGTAGGCCGTGTCGCCGGTGTTGTTCCAGACGTACGCCTTCCGGCCCCAGTAGCGGTGGGTCGCGTTGTTGGAGCCTCGGCCCGTGTGGACGTACACGCTCTTGCGGCCCTTCAGCTGGAACCACCCGAACGTGTACGTGTAGCCCGTCTTGTCGCGGAGCTTCACGCCCTTCAGCTGGCGCGTCTTCGTCGTGCGGTTGTACAGCTGCACCCATTCGCCGTTCAGCGACTTGTTCGACCGGGTGTCCTTGCCCGGCGAGTCGAAGTACACCCGGTAGATCTGCACCGGGGACGCGGCCTCCGCCGGAGCCGCCATCAGGCCGAGCGCCGTCGCCGCGGCCGCCGCCGTCGCCAGAATCCTCTTCACCATTGCCTCCCGTGTCGGTGAAGCACCAGTTCTATCGGCGAATAGACCGTGATTTCGGGCGATGACCGGCTCGGGTCGGGCCGTCAACCGACCGGCTTGATCGAGCGTCGGCGGCCTGGGCATCTTCCGGGCCGGCCCGGGCATGGAACCGGTGGGCGCCACGGGCGGCCGGCCGCCTTCCGCCGATGAGCGGGCAGGGCCGGCCGGGGCCCCGCGCATCGGGACGTTGGGCACTACCCGTGCCGTCCCCCGGAATCCAATGCTGGACATGGCAGCCGAACCCATCAAGGAGGCGCATCATGCGAGCGATGGTGTACCACGGCCCCGGCGAGACGGCGTGGGAAGAGGTGCCCGTACCGCAGGTCGTCGAGGACGGCGACGCGGTGGTCCGGGTCGACGCGGTGACGATCTGCGGGACGGACCTGCACATTCTCAAGGGGGACGTCCCCGCCGTGACCGACGGGCGCGTGCTCGGCCACGAGGCGGTCGGGACAGTCGAGTCCGTCGGCCCGGCGGTGCGGACGGTCAAGCCCGGCGACCAGGTGCTGGTGTCCTGCATCACCGCGTGCGGGACGTGCCGGTTCTGCCGGGAGGGCCGCTACGGGCTGTGCCTGGGCGGCGGCGGCTGGATCCTCGGCCACAAGATCGACGGGACGCAGGCCGAGTACGTGCGGGTGCCGTTCGCCGACACCTCCGTGCACCCGGTTCCCGAGGGGGTGGCGGCGCAGGACGTGCTGATGCTGGCCGACATCCTCCCGACCGGCTACGAGGTGGGCGTCCTCAACGGCGCCGTCCGGCCTGGCGACGTGGTCGCGGTCGTCGGCGCGGGCCCGATCGGGCTGGCGGCGATCATGGGTGCGCGGCTGTTCAGCCCCAGCCGGATCATCGCGATCGACCTGGCCGACAGCCGGCTGGAGGCGGCGAAGCGGTTCGGCGCCGACCGGACCGTCAACAACTCCCGGCAGGACCCGCTCGCCGCCGTCCGCGAACTGACCGGCGGGCTGGGCGCGGACGTGGCGATCGAGGCGGTCGGCGTCCCGGACACCTTCGAGCTGAGCGTGGCGCTGGCCCGGCCGGGCGGCCACATCGCCAACATCGGCGTGCACGGCGGCCCGGCCTCGCTGCACCTGGAAGAGCAGTGGATCCGCGGCATCACGATCACCACAGGGTTGGTGGACACCTTCTCCACCCCGACCCTGCTCCGCCTAGTCTCCGGCGGGCAGCTGGACGCCGGGCGGTTCGTCACCCACCACTTCACGCTGGACGAGTTCCCCAAGGCGTACGACGTCTTCGCCGACGCCGCCGGCACCGGCGCCCTGAAGGTCGTCCTGACCCGCTGATTCAGCCCGCGATGTACGTCCCCGGGTAAAGGTCGGTTGGGGCTTGTTGGTAAGGGCTTCCACGTTCCCACCGGCCCGCCGCCCGGAGCACTGCCGGACGGTACGGCGCGGCCGGGACCTTCGGCCCTGCATGACGCCCGTGCCCTGCGGAAACTGAGGGGGTAACCGCGTTCGCGGAAAGGGGGACCCGATGGTCGCGCTGAGGCGCGAGCCCGTCTCCGAGACGCTCGTCCACGAGTCCGACGACGCGGAGCTGATCGTGGTCGGGTCGCACGAGCGGCACCGGCTGCCCGCCGGGTCGACCGCGGTGCAGCTGCCCGCACGCACGCACCGGCCGGTGGTCGCCGTCCGCGACGTCGCCGGGCCGCGCGGGTCCGTCCACCCCTGGACGCGGCGGTATCCGAAGGTCCGGGTTCGGACTTCGGTGCAGCTGGAGCGTCCCGGCAAGCGCTCCTGGACGCCGCTTCGGACGCCGGCCTCCTCGTCCTCGGCGACCGCGGAACCGGGGGTGTGGATCCGCTGCTGCCGGGGGCGAGCAGCTCGGCGATGCTGCACCACGCCCCGTGCACGGTCGCGGTCGTCCCGGAGCCGGGTTCGGCCGCGCGGAGGGCGGCCTGAGGATGGGCCGGTCAGCCAGGCCCCATGCGGCCCCGGTCCGGGCGGGCCGGGACGGCGCTCGGCAGCACGGGTTCGATGCGGTACAGGGACGGCATGCCCGTGCTGCGCGGCGCGACGTCGTGCTCCACACCGGCAAGCGCGGCGATGATGTCCCGGGCGGTGATCAGGCCGACGAGGACGCCGTACTCGTTCGTCACCGGGACGTAGTCCGCGTCGGCCTCCAGCATCGCGCTCGCCACGTCGGCGACGGCGGCCGCCGGCCGCACCGCCGCGGGCGGCCGGTGCGGCAGGAGCGCGGTCACGGGCCGGCGGACGTCGCGCGGGGTCGCGGAGTTCCAGGTCGCGGCGAGGGTCTGCGCGTCCACGACGCCGAGGAATCCGCCCTCGTCGTCGACGACCGGCAGGTGGTGCACCTCGGCCTTGCACATCAGCTCCCAGGCCATCAGCACCGACTCGGACGCGGCGATGGTGAGCAGGTCCCTGGTCATCACATCGGCGGCTACGCGCCGTTCAAGCGGCGGATGCGTGCTCATTGCTACTCCTATGGCTCTCCCAGGGCGGACCCGATCCCGCACTTCCAGCGAACCGCAGGCCGCGCCGCCGGCGGCAGGGGCGAAGGTCCCGCCATCTGCGGGCCCATGCCACTGCCCCCCGAACCCTTGCCGGACGAGCGTGAGAGACACGGAGGTGGTCGGTGATGGACGAACGACAGGTGCTGGTCGGCTTCGACGGCTCCCCCGCTTCGGAGCGGGCGGTCCACTGGGCGGCCACCGAGGCGTCCTTGCGGGGAGTGCCGCTGGACGTCTGCCACGCGTGGAACTGGCCCTATCCGCAGTGTCCCGGGGACCGCGACACGATGGAGATCGTCCAGGGCATGGGGGCCCTGGCCCTGGGCGACGGCGTTCGGCTGGCGCGGGAGGCCGCACCCGGCCTGGACGTGCGGCCGGTGCTGCTGAAGGGCACGCCGTCCGGGGCGCTGCTCGGCGCGGCGGTGGAGGCGGCGCTGATCGTCGTCGGCGCCCGCGGGGCGGGCGGGTTCGACCGGCTGCCGCTCGGCTCCACCGCCGTGCACGTCCCGGCGCACGCCAATCGCCCGGTCGTCGTGGTCCCCGCCCACCGCCCGAGCGACACCGACGGACGGGGCGACACCGCCGGACGGGGCGACACCGCCGGACGGGGCGACGCCGCCGGACGGATCGTCGTCGGCGTCGACGGCTCACCTGCCAGCGCGGCCGCCCTGCGGTTCGCGCTCCGTGAGGCGAGGCTGCGGGACGCTCCGGTCACGCTGGTGTGCGCGTGGTGGGACCCCGCCTCGCTGCCCGGCCCGGAGCGGCTGCCGTACACCGACCCGGAGGCCGTGAAGGAGCGGGCGCGGGGGCGGTTCGCCGGGGTCGTCGGGCCGCAGTTGGCCGACTACCCGGACATCGTCGTCGAGGAGAGGTTCGTCATCGAACCCGCGCGGCGCGCCCTGGCCGACATCGCCGCCGACGCGACGCTCCTCGTCGTCGGGGACCGCGGGCTCGGGACGTCCCCGACGACCCTGCTCGGCGCCGTCACCCGCGCCGTCCTGCACGAGGCCCCGAGCCCGGTCGCGGTCGTCCACGAGCACGACCAGTACGCGAAGGATCAGTCCATGAAGGGGTGAGTCGTCATGATGCGAGTGCCGCCGGTGTCGCCCGCGAACTGCGGAGGGTCGCCGTGTAGCCGCCCCGGCGGGTCGGGGACTTTGGTCCCGGCGAGCGTGCCCTTACGGTCCTACGGCGCCGGACGGCGCGGCGGTTGACTCAGGGGTGAAGCGACAAGGCGATGTGAGGGAAGGCGAGAGGCCATGGCACTCTCCGAGCACAAGACGGGCAAAGAGCACGGCACCGTGATCCGGGTGGTGGCCCCGAAGCCGCTGACCGAGTCGCCCGCGGCGCGGTACGTGTGGGCGGCGGCCCGGCTGGCGCTGGGCTGGATCTTCGCCTGGGCGTTCGTGGACAAGCTGTTCGGGCTGGGCTACGCGACCCCCGCGGACAAGGCGTGGATCGATGGTGCCAGCCCCACCGAGGGGTTCCTGGCCAACGCGCCGCAGGGCCCGTTCGCCGGCCTCTACAACGGACTGGCCGGGGCGGCCTGGGCGGACTGGCTGTTCATGATCGGACTGGCGGGCATCGGCGCGGCGCTGCTGCTGGGCATCGGGATGCGGATCGCCGCCGCGAGCGGCGCGCTGATGATGGTCCTGATGTGGTCGGCGGTCCTGCCCCCGGAGAACAACCCCTTCATGGACGACCACCTGATCTACGCGATCGTCCTGATCGGGCTCGCGCTGGTCAAGGCAGGCGACACCCTCGGCCTGGGCGAACGGTGGAGCAACACCCGCCTGGCCCAGCGCTTCCCCATCCTCAAGTAGCACGAGACCAGAAGGACGCCCACCGGACGGTGGGCGTCCTTTCGTTGTGCAGGCTCCAGGCGCCGGCGTCAGTTCAGGGCGGCCGGGTTGAGGAGCGCCTGGGCGGCCACGAAGGCCGCGACGGTGAACACCAGATAGGCGAACCAGCGGCGCAGGCGGTCGGCGTCCAGGTGGCGGCCCAGGCGTGCGGCGGCCAGCGACCCGGCGACGGCCGCGGCGCCGAACGCGGCGATGATCCCGTAGTCCAGCGCCGCGTCCCCGGCATGGGCGGCGAACCCGGCGGCGGAGTTGACCACCACGATGACCAGCGAGGTCCCGACCGCCGCCGCCATCGGCAGGCCCAGCCCGGCCACCAGCGCCGGGATGATGAGGAACCCGCCGCCGACACCGAACAGGCCGGTCAGGACGCCCACGACCGCGCCCGCGCCGAGGGACCGGGGCAGACAGCCGCGCCAGTCGACGCCGCCGCCGGGCAGCGCGCACGCGGCGCCCTCCGGCCGGCCCGACTCGGCCAGCATCCGCCACCCGGCCGCGACCATCAGCGCGGCGAAGCCGAGCAGCACGGCCTGACCGGGCAGAAGGCGGTTCAGCTCGGCGCCGCCGAAGGCCGCCAGGGCGCCCGCGCCGCCGAAGACGGCGGCGATCCGCCAGCGCACCTCCCCGGCGCGCACGCGCGGCAGCACGGCGGTGACCGAGGAGATCCCCACGACCAGCAGGGACGCCGGGACCGCCGCGGCCAGCGGCAGGCCCGCCCCGTAGACCAGGGCGGGGACCGCCAGGATGGAGCCGCCGCCGCCGAGCAGCCCGAGCAGGACGCCGATGACGACGCCGAGGGCGATCGCGGTCAGCATGTCCTCCCCCTTCTCTGCGGGACGTCGCCGTGTGCGCGTGGCGTGCCGGTGCGGCGGGCCGGGGTCATGGCCGGTCGTCGGCCAGGGCGCTCAGCACGGTCCGGATGTCGTGCTTCGGCCCCCGGTTGTAGGGCAGCCTGGCCAGGGCCATGCCCATGGCGCAGGTGTTGGTCAGCGCCGCGACGGCGAGCCCGGCGCCGATCGCCGCGGCGAGCCACTTGGCGGGAGGCACGACGGTGCTGGCCAGTACGGCGGCCAGCACGATCGAGCCGGCGACCAGGCGGACCTGGCGCTCCAGCTCCCACCGCGGGCGCCCGGTGGCGACCGTCCCGCCGGCCGCCTGCCACGCGGTGATCCCGCCGTGCAGGACGCGCAGGTTGGGCAGGTCCGCGTCGGCCAGCGCCTGCTCGGCCTGGGCGGCGCGCTGCCCGGAGCGGCAGATGAGCACCACCTGCTCACCGAGGTGGGCGCGGAGCTCGGCCCGGTGCTCGCGCAGCAGGTCCAGCGGCACGTTGTAGGAGCCGGGGATGTGGACGGTCTCGAACTCGCCGGGCGTCCGGACGTCGATCAGCCGAGGCTTGGCGAGGTCGTCTCCGGCGTCCAGGAGCCGCTGCAGGGCGGCGGCGTCCAGGGCGGGGGGCGTCTGCGGGGTCGTCACGAATTCTCCTTTGCTTTCAGTGGTCGGTGATCGGGAGGCCGGTGGCGGCGGCCTGGCCGAAGGCGTCGTCGATGTGCACCACCCGGCGTCCGGCCCGCTGGAGCAGGCTGCTCGCGGCGGCCGCGCGGTAGCCCGAGCCGCAGTGGACCCAGACGGTTCCGGCCGGCACCTCGTCCAGCCGGCGGGGGAGGTCGGGCAGTGGGACGTGGACCGCGCCGTCGATGTGCGCGGCCTGCCATTCGCCGCGCAGGCGCACGTCCAGCACGACGTCCGGTGCGGGCAGGTGCCCGGGGACGCGCCCGGCGCGGGCGTCGGCCAGGTCGGTGAACGACGCGACGGCCAGCCCGCCCAGCCGGGCGTCGTCTCCGCCGGCCCACTCCCGCGGGGTGCCGCTCGCCGCGGCGGCGGGACGGTCGATGCCGATGCGCGCGAGCTCCCGCTGCGCGTCCGCCACCTGCTCGGGGGTCTCCCCCAGCAGCGTGAGGGGCGCGCCCCACTCGGCCATCCAGCCCAGCCAGGTCGACATCGGCCCGTCCAGGCCGAAGCTCAGCGTCCCGGCGAGGTGGCGCTGTGCGAAGGCCTTGCGGGAGCGGAGGTCCACGACCCACTCGCCGGCCGCGATGCGCTCGCGCAGTTCGGCGGCGTCCGCCGTCCGGGCCGGGGTGAGGTCGACCAGGTCGGCCCCGGCGGTGTTCCGGACGCCCATGTGCGCGTAGTACGCGGGGTAGGCGTCGAGCCCGGCGAGGGTCTCCGCGACGAAGTCGTCGGCCTCCAGCCGCAGCGCCGGGTTGGACCGCTTCTCCTGCCCGATGGTCGAGGCGGCGGCGTCGGACTGGCTCGCCGAGCAGAAGCTCCCGAAGCCGTGCGTGGGCCAGATGCCGGCGCCGTCGGGGAGGAGATCGGCCAGGCGCCGCACCGACGCGTGCTGACGGTAGGCCAGCGGATGGGCGTGGTCCGGCCCGAGCAGGTCGGTGCGGCCGGTGGTGCCGAACAGCAGCGACCCGCCGGTGAACACGCCCTCCGGCCCGCCGTCCGGCCCGGACACGACGTAGGACAGGTGGTTGAAGGTGTGCCCCGGCGTGGCGACCACGCGGACGCGCATCGTCTCGGACAGGGCGATCTCGTCGCCGTCGGTCACGGCCGTCCGGTCGAAGTCGACGTCGTCCGCGGCGGCGACCAGGTACGCGGCGCCGGTCACCCGCGCGAGCGCCAGCCCGCCGGAGACGTAGTCGTTGTGAACGTGGGTCTCGGCCACGTGCGTGATGCGGACGCCCAGCCGTCCGGCCAGGGTCAGGAAGCGGTCGATGTCGCGCTGCGGATCGACCACCAGGGCGACCCGGCCGTCATGGGCCAGATAGCTGCGGTCGCCCAGGGACGAGGTCTCCACGACCTCGGTGCGGATCGCTGGCATGTCTTCCTTCGCTTTCAGGTCGCCTGTTCTGGATCGGGTCGCGCATACCCCGGGGGGTATCTTGAAGACACAAGTGTGCGCGGGATAGGGTCGGCCGCCCCTCACCCGAAGGCGGGGGGCCGGGAAGTGCCGGTGGTCAGGAGAGCGCCAGGAACAGCTTCTCCAGCCGCTCGGCGCTGATCGGGGGCTTCTCGCCGCGCTGGGCCGCCGCCTGGCAGTGCTGCAGCCCGGTCGAAATGATCTTGTAGCCGGCGCGGTCGATCGCCTTGGACACGGCCGCGAGCTGGGTCAGCACCCGCTCGCAGTCCTCGGCGTTCTCGATCATCGAGATCACCCCGCCCAACTGGCCGTGCGCCCGCCGGAGCCGGGTGAGCGCGTCGGCGAGGACGGTGGCGTCCATCTCCAGGTTGTTCTCCACTCGTGCACCTCCACTTCGGACTATACCCCCGGGGGTATAGCGCTGTGCGTGAAGCCCGTCACACGACGACCGGGGCGCCCGGATGCCCGTCCGATGGCCTGTAGCCCCCTCGCGACGGGACCTTCGGCTCTTAACCGCGGGTTCCGCATGACGGAGGCTGGAGACGAGGTAAGGAAGTTCGGCACGCACCGGAGGTGCCGCGATGAGCCAGATGACGGTCATCCACCGAGAGAACGACGCCTTCGCCGTGCTGGCCCGGGACCACGTGGTCCACAGGCCGGACGGAGGGAGGGAGTGAGGATGAGCGTGGTGACAGCGGACGAACTGGCCCGCGAACCGTTCCTGAGCGGGATGCGCCGTGCCGACCTGACCGGGCTGGCCAGGGCGGCCCGCCGCACCGGGTTCCCGGCGGGGCGGCGCATCGTCGACGAGTCCGACCCGGCGGAGCGGTTCTGGCTCGTCCAGGACGGGACCGTGGCGCTGGACCTGCACCCGCCCGGCCGCGGGCCGGTCGTCGTCGGCGCCTCCGGGCCGGGCTCCGCGCTGGGCTGGTCTTGGCTGTTCCGCCCGCACCGGTGGCGGTTCGGCGCCTTCGCGCAGACCCCAGTCCGGGCGATCGAGTTCGACGGGCGGCTGGTGCGGACGCTCTGCGCCGTCGACCCGTCGCTGGGCTACGAGCTGACGCGCCGCTTCGCGGAACTCGTCGTGGAACGGCTCGAAGCGACGCAAACGCGCCTGCTGGAGGTCTCCCTCGACACGCTGGACGACGCTCCCGTCCCGTAGGTGAACCTATGATCGGCGGCATGGCCCTGAGACCCGTACAGGTGAACATCAAGGCTCGCGACGACTCGGCCCTCGGCCGGTTCTGGGCGGACGCGCTGGGCTGGCGCATCTCCAGCGAGGCGCCCGGCGTGACCAACCTCGAACCCGAGGGCGCCGACTGGCCGGACCCCTCCGCCTTCTACATCGACCTCGTCGCCGTGCCCGACCTCGAGACGGTGAAGTACCGCGTCCACCTCGATTTCGCCACCACCTCGGCGGCCCACCAGGCGGAGCTGGTCGCGCGCCTGAAGGAGCTCGGCGCGACCCCCGCCGACGTGGGGCAGGGCGACGTCCCGTGGACGGTCCTGGCCGACCCGGAGGGGAACGTGTTCTGCGTCCTCGAACCCCGTGAGGCCCACCGGGACACCGGCCCGATCGCCGCGGTGGTGGTCGACTGCGCTGACCCGCGCGCCATGGCCCGGTTCTGGGACGAGGCGCTCGACTGGACCCTGCACGAGGTGACCGACGACCACGCGGTGCTGCGTTCCGCCGATGGCACCGGCCCGTATCTGGAGTTCCTCCGCACGCCCGCCGAGCGGACCTGGTGGAACCACGTGCACGTGGACCTGCTGCCGTCCCCCATCGACGCCAAGGAGGCCGAGGTGGCCCGGCTGCGGACGCTCGGCGCCACCGACGTCGACCTCGGCCAGGGCAAGGTCCCGTGGTCGGTGCTGGCCGACCCGGAGGGCAACGAGTTCTGCGTCCTCGGCCGAGCCTGACGCGTCATCCGGCCTGGGCGGCCTCCTTGAGCAGCTCGTCGATGCCGTCGCGGATCCCCGCGGAGAGGACCTCCAGGTCGGGGACGGCGTCGTGGTCGCCGGTGAGCCCGAACGCCAGGCCGCCGTCGTAGGACACGATGCCGACCGAGACGCGCACACCCGCCGCGATCGGGATGTAGGGGTCGAGTTCCAGCATCCGGCGTCCCATGGCATAGAGCGGGATCGGCGGGCCCGGGACGTTGGTCACGATCGTGTGGATCAGCGGCTGGCGGCGCCGCAGCGCCAGCTGGGCGGCCGCGGCCAGCAGGCCGGGCGCGGCACCGAGCAGCCGGACGAAGGCGTCGGGGCCGGCGGCCTGGTCGCGGCTCTTCAGGTCGTCCATCTGCGCGCGGACGAGCGCCAGCCGGCGCAGCGGATCGGGTTCCCCGCACGGCAGGTCGACGGGCACCGCCGACACCCGGTTGGAGGGGACCCCGCGCTCGCCGGACGACCGCACGGACACCGGCACCATCGCGCGGACGGTCGACTCCTCGCCGAGCACGCCGCGGGCGTCGAGCAGGTCGCGGAACCCGCGGGCGGTGGCGGCCAGCACCACGTCGTTGACCGACCCGCCGAACGCGCGCCGGATGCGGTCGACCTCGTCCAGCCCGGCATGGGTCCGGGACCAGCGCCGGCGGGGCCCGGTCGGGCCGTTGAGCGAGGACGCGCCGAACCCGGCCAGCCGCGCCGCGTACCCGGGGATCGCGCCCGCAACGGCGGCGGAGTCGCGCAGGGCGGGCAGGAACAGCCGGGCCGCCTGCCGCTCGAAGCCCTTCAGCCTGTCCGCGATGCCGCCGCGCAGCACGGCCCACGCGGGCGGCTCCGGCTCGGGAATCCACAGGTGGGGCCGGGCGGGGGCCCGGTCGGGGTCGATGTCGAACAGTGCTCCCAGCAGGTCGATGCCGGCGATGCCGTCCACCATGCAGTGGTGCACCTTGGCGATGAGCGCCCAGCGGTCGTCCGCCAGCCCTTCGACCAGCCACACCTCCCAGGGAGAGCGGGTGAGGTCCAGGGGGCGGCTCAGGACGGCCTGGGCCAGGTCTCGCAGGGCTTCCGGGGCGCCGGGCTCCGGGGCCGTCGCCCGCAGGACGTGGTCTTCGATGGCGAAGCGCTGATCGTCCACCCAGACGGGGTGGGCGAGGTGGAACGGGACGGTCCGGACGCGCTGCAGGCAGCGCGGGGCGCGCCTCAGCCTGGCGAAGACGTGCCGCACCAGCTCCGGGTACTCGGGCGCCGGCCCCTGGAAGACGGTCACCGTGCCGATCTGCAGCGGGGTCGCGTCGTTCTCGGCGAAGAACATGCCGGCGTCCAGCGCGTTCATCCGTTCCATCGTGCACCGTCCTCAAGAGAGGTTCCGTCTCCAGCCAACCTCTTCCGGGCCGTCGTCCGCACCGGCGTTGGCCCGCAACTTCCAGGACGAAGGTCCTCGCGCGGGGCGTTGGGTCGAACGTCCTGACATAAGGGACTTTGGGCGGGCTGTCGGCCCGGCGCCGTCCCGGCACGCTGGAAGCGCCGGACACTCACGGCGGGAGGTCATCGAGATGATCAACGCGGCGCGCATCGCGGCGAAGCCCCGGGACACGAGCGAGAGGCCCGATCTGGCGGCACGCTTCGTCGTGCGGGCCGCGATCCAGGCACCGTCCATCCACAACACCCAGCCGTGGGGCTTCGTCGACCGCCCCGACGGGCTGGACCTGTGGGCCGACCGGACACGGCTGCTGCCGATCACCGACCCGGCCGGACGCGAGATGGCGATCAGCTGCGGGGCGGCCCTGTTCAACGCGCGGCTGGCCGTCCGGCGCCTCGGCTTCACCGCCCGCGTCCGGCTGCTGCCCGACCCGGGGCGCCCCGACCTGCTGGCCCGGATCACCTGGGCCGCGAGAACGGCGGCGCGGCCGTACGAGGAGAGGCTGTACCGGGCGGTCACGCGCCGCCACACGCACCGCGGACCGTTCCTGACGACCCCGCTGCCGCCGCTGCTGCCGAACGTCCTGGCAGGCATCGCCCGCAACGAAGGCGCCGACCTTCGCCTGATCTCAGGCGCGGACCAGCTGCGGCGGCTGGCCGAGCACGTCCAGGCGGCCGAGGCGATCCAGCTTTCCGACGCCCGAATCGCCGGCGAGCTGCTGGATTGGGCGATCCCGCCGCACAGCAGCCGCCGCGACGGTCTCACTCCGGCCTCTTTCCCGGCGTCACCGGACGGCCTTGAGTTCCCGTCCCGGGAGTTCTTCGCCGGGACGCCATGGGCGGTGCGGCACCACGGCCCGTCCGGTGGCCACGTGGGGACGGTTGCCGTGCTGACCACCCGAGAGGACAGGCGGGTGGACTGGGTGCAGGCCGGGCAGGCCCTCCAGCACGTCCTGCTGCACGCAGCAACGCTGCAGGTGAGCGCGGCCTTCCACACGCAGCCGCTGGAACTTCCCTACCTGCGGGCGGCGGTACGCCGAGACCTGGTCTGCGGACACCCCCAGATGGTGCTGCGCCTGGGCCACGCCCCGAGAACCCCGCGTACTCGCCGACGCACGGTCACGAACGTCCTCTTGGGTGAACAGGCGCCGCCACAGAACGCGGAGGAATCATGACCTGCACCCCTGTCGCGCCGGTGGAGACGGCCGTCCTGGACGCTCGGCTACGCGAACACCACCGGCGCTGCCTGCCGGCATTGAGCAGACTCAGAATGCTCGCCAAGGACGGCTGGGAAACAAAAGTCGATGTTCGGGCCGCCACCGCCGAGGTCATGCTCGAACTGAGCGCCGCCGAGTCGGTGCTGCTAGACGCCCTGGCCGGAAACGTCCGCCGAGACGCCCTCGCGCATTTCCTGGCGCGCCGCGCCAACCGCCTGGCAATAGTCGCCGAACACGCCGCGGCAACGGCGGACGTGAGAGACCTCCCCGCTCTGCGACGCCTCCTCTACCAGTTCCACGCCCTGGCCGAAGCGATGTGGAAAGTGCAGCTGAGCCTCCAGACATCAATGCCGCCCCGGCGCTTCCCTGCTCCCACCAACGCCGGCGACTAGACAACGCGTCGCCGAGGTACCGTCACGGGAACGTCGCCCGCGCAGTCGATTCTCATGCCCCCGCCATGTGATCCTTAGTTTCGCGAACGTGCCGTCCGGCTCGAGCCCTGGGCGGTCGTCTGGACGGGGCGGGGATGAGCGGAAGAAGCGAGTTCGACCGGGCTTCGGAGAGACGCGGCCTCGGCCTCGAACGCTTCGCCTTCTTCCACGTCCTGGTCGGCGTCGGGCTGCTCATGACCTGGACGGTCATCTTCGGCTACCTGGCTGAGGAAGTGGCGGCCACCAGCCGTGCCGCGAAAGGCGAGGGGGTTTCGGGCACGTTCACCGCACATTCGTATGTGTGCGCACGTCGCGACTGTTCCTGGTACGGCACGTTCACGACCGCCGGCCTCTTCGGGGCGACCGTCGAGGGGGTCGAACTGAGGGGCGACGACGGCCATTCCTTCGACGCCGGCGAGATGGTCTCCGCCCTCGACGTCGGTTCACCGGACTTCGTCCAAATGCGGGGCGGGTCGCCGGAGTGGGGGCGATCGTTCGGCGCCGGGGCCTTCTCCGCCATCACCGGGGCCATCGCAACGGCAATGGCCGCCATGGTGTTGTGGGACGTCTACTGGACGCGGGCTTCTCCCGAGTCACGGCGGCGGCAGGCGAGAGAACGCGGACGCCCCACCCTTCGCGACGTCGCCGACCCGGACCGGTGGGGCTGGTCGGCGCGGCCCGGTTCGTCCGCGACCCGGGTGAAGTTGGCCCGATCCAAGAAGCGGACTTTTACCGCGGCGGTGGGCCTGCTCTCACTCCTCGGAGCGCTGCTGCTGTTCGGCCTGCTCTGGGCCAACTTCAACGAGGAGATCAGCCGGGCCGAGCTGATCGCGGGCTTGTGGGCACCGCTCTTCGCGATCATCTTGCTGGGCGTCACGATCCAGACCCTCAGGCTGGTCCTGCTACCGCCCCGGATGTGGGTGACCGACGATGAGATCGTCATCTGGGACGGGCTGCTGCTGTGGAAGGTGCTGCGGATCCCACGCGCAGCAATCGCAGCGATCCACTACGGCGACGAGCCGCGGCGATGCCCGGTCGAGGACGACGTGGCCGAGTTGACGCCATTCCGCGAGGAACTCAACCTCGCCCTGGAAATGCGAGACGGCATATCCCTGCCCGCTCGGCGGCTGCGGTGGGGAAACTGGTTCTGGGTCATGCTGACTTTGAGAAATCATGTTCCGCAAACGGGCATGCCTCAGCGTGGGCATCTGGTCCGGCGGTTGTGCCTCCGGGTGAAGGAACCACGCAGGGCGGCCACCGACCTCGACCGCTGGCTAGGCGACGAGACATCCTCGCCGCCGGAGTTCGCGCCGGTCGACCACGCCCACTACGGCATGGTCCGCACCCACCGCGGCGTCGGCGGTAAGCGCATCAAGTTGAAGGGGCAGCTTCCCCAGCCGATTCTGGCGGAGTTCGTGAACGAGGGCCCCGGAACGCTGCAGGCCTGGCTCCGACGCACCGAGTTCGGCCACGGACCCCCGGTCATGGTGTGCGGCCCGAAAGCCCCACCTGCCACGACTGTCCTGGACGACCGGCTTGTATCCGACAAGCCGCTCGCCAAGAGATTCCTGTGCGTAGAATCCGAAGGCCCCTGGACCGTCACGATCAGCGGACCAGAACGCGCACGTGAATTCACCGGCTCAGCCACGGGCAGCGGCCCCGAAGTGCTCGCCTACCAGGGCCCCGCTGGAATCGCCGTCATCACAAGCCCAGGCGGACAACCCCATCGGGTCCACCTACACGGCCCGAACCTGACCGCACTCAACAACGGCGACCCGATCGTGTCCACCACCGCACTCCCGAGAGCCAATCCCCCACCAAGCCAAAGCACGTTCGCCATTCCAGCACAAGCGATACTCCAGGTGACGACCGCCGGAACGGATTGGCGCATCGACGTAACACCCCTGGCCGACGCGGACACCCTCGCCCAGGACGCAATCACCGCACCGCCCACCGGGCACGTCCGCCCCTTCGAGCACTCCATTACGGGACACAACACGGCAGTAGTGCGCTACCTGGGCCCACCGGGACCCGTCCTGTTCCACAGCGGATACGCCTTCGGCCTACTACAACTCGACGCCACCCTGGCCCCTCTCCGAACCCTCGCCCTCCCGAGCGGCAACCAGAAACTCCACCTCCGCTCCAACACCCTCCTCCAGATCACCGGCGCCGAAGGCACCTGGTCCCTAGAAGAAACCCACCCGACCGACCTGGCGGCAGCCGACCACTGACACGGCCGCTATCAGAAGATGGCAGAGGCGGAGGTCAATCACTCAAGGGGGAACGATGCTGTTCAGACGGGAAGTCCTTGAGGGGATCGCAGAGGGACGGATCGACCGAGTGTTCCGGGTGTGGGCCAAGCCCCCGGTCCGCGCGGGAAGCACCCAGCGCACCTGGGCGGGAATCATCGTCATCGACTCGGTCACGTCCGTCACCCCCGAGGAGATCACCGAGGAGGACGCCCACCGTTCCGGCTTCAAGAACCGCGAGGCCCTGCTGACCGCCCTCTCCAAGAGCACCAAACAAGGCGGCTACCACCGCGTCCTGGTCGGTCAGCATTGCCCACGAAGCACCACAGAGCACGATCTTCCTCGGACGCCTACACAACTTTGAACGCGACGACAGGGTCTCCCTCTACGGCAAGGTCCCCCCGCCGGTGACCTTCTGATCCGCAGCAAGATCAGGGCCGTCCAGGGGTGTCCCCCTAGGCCCCCTGACCAGGGCCGCGCCATCCCGCACGTCCACACGCGCGTACAAGACCTGAACTCGTTATTAGCGTCAGCGTTAGCAACCGCCACTGGTCACTCGGAACTGGATGCGCCCCCGACCCTGTGCAAATCCCACTCCCTCACCGAAAGTCCGGAGTTGAGCAGGTGGCCGACTCGTCGCCCTTCGTCGCGTGACGTCACGTTCGTAAGTGGATCGAAATCCACCGGGAGTACGTCCAGCAGGCTCCTCGCTTGGTCCCCGGTATGAAGCTGTAGCAGCAGCTCACACCGCAAGTGGCGTGTGAACGCGCTGGCCCCCGGCCCGACCGAAAGTCAGGCGTTGGCCGCCGCCGGACTGGACGAGGCCACCATTGCCCAGAGCGAGGCGGACGAGGCCGCCCGCATCCCGCTGGGGTGTCGCGGCGCACCGGCGGAAGTCGCGGTGTGGATCCTGCGACTGGCCGACCCGGCCTCGACCTGGCTCACCGGTCAGGTCCTCACCATCGACGGCGGCCTGGAGCTCTCCTGACCGCGCTCCCGGCCTCGCTCGGCCCGCCCGCCGGCCGGGTGACGTGCTCGGGTGACACCGCTCCGGGCGGGTCGATAATCACCATCGGCCCGCCCGGTCCTGTTTCCGGTCCAAAGTGTCCGAGCGGCGGGGATTACGAGTTCTGCTCCAGGACGTACTCGGCGATCTGGGCGTGGGTGGCGTACCAGACGCCCTGCTGCGCGTCGATGTGCTCCAGCAGCTCGCGCAGTACGGTCATGCGGGAGCGGTGACCGATGACTTGCGGGTGCATGGTGAGCTGAAACAGCCCGCCCTCCTCGAGCGCGGCGTCGAACTCGTCGCGCCAGATTCCCGCCACCTCCCGCGGCGGCGGGCACGCCCGCAGCATGCCGTCGTGCTCCAGCAGCAGGTACGGCACGTCGTCTCTGATCCACTCGACCGGGATCTCCACGACGCCGGTCGGCTCGCCGTCGGCCAGCAGTTCGTACGGCTCGTCGTCGGCCATGAGGGAGGAGTCGTAGAGCAGGCCCAGCTCACGCGTTATGGCCAGGGTGTGGTCGGAGAAGTCCCAGGCCGGAGTGCGGATGCCGACCGGGCGGGTGCCCGACAGCTTCTCCAGGGTGTCGGCGGCGCGCAGGGCCAGCTCGCGCTCGTCGGCCGGATTCAGCAGCATGTTGCTCTCGTGGATCCAGCCGTGCATGGCGACCTCGTGGCCTGCGGCGACGTAGTCGCGCACCTCCTCTGGGTGCAGCAGTGCCGAGACCGCCGGCATGAAGAACGAGGCCGGGATGCCGAAGCGCTCCAGCAGCCGAAGCACCCGTGGGGCACCGACGCGGGAGCCGTACTCTCCCTGCGCGAGTTTGCCCGGCGCGGTCTCGCCGACGCGCAAGGCGATCGTCTCGTGGTCGCAGTCGAAGGAGAGCGCGACCGCGACGCGGGCGCCTCCCGGCCAGGAGGCGGGGTGCAGGGAGCGGCCCGCGCGGACCCGCGCCACGTGGCCGCGCCAGGTCTGCTCGTCCCACTGCCAGGGCTGTTTTTCGGTCATGTGAGTTTCTCCGTTGTGCGCAGGGACTGCGGGCAGGGGGTTGAGCGAGACGGCTCACGCACGGTCGTGGTCCAGGTCGGGCAACGCCTCCGCGAGCTGTTGGCGAGAGGTGATGGCGAGCTTGGCGAACACCTTGCT
Organism: Actinomadura sp. 7K534; assembly: GCF_004348575.1. Taxonomy (NCBI): domain Bacteria; kingdom Bacillati; phylum Actinomycetota; class Actinomycetes; order Streptosporangiales; family Thermomonosporaceae; genus Actinomadura; species Actinomadura sp. 7K534. The sequence continues at coordinate 33,632 of NZ_SMKB01000024.1, read as the reverse complement.
CAGGTGGTACTCGACGGTGCGCGGGCTGAGGAAGAGCTGGGCGCCGATCTCCGGGTTCGACAGGCCCGTCCGGGCCAGGCGGGCGATCTGCTCCTCCTGCGGGGTGAGGCCGCCGCCGGGTGTGCCGGCGGTGCGCTTGCGGACGGTCTCGCCGGTGGCCAGGAGTTCGCGTTGGGCGCGGTCGGCGAAAGCCGTCGCGCCGAAACGCCGCAGCATCTCGTGGGCGGTGCGCAGGTGCTCACGCGCGTCGAGGCGCCGCTTCTCGCGACGCAGCCACTCGCCGTACACCAGATGGGTGCGGGCGAGGTACACGGCGGCCCGGCTGCGCTGGAGACGCTCGATGGCCTCGCGATACAGCAGGTCGGCGGCCTGGCCGTCGGAGAGCAGCGCCTTCGACCGGGCGAGCAGGCCGAGGGCCCAGTCGGTGCCGCTGGCGGTGGCGCGTTCCTCGAGCTGTCGCAGCGCGGCCGTGGCCGCTTCGGGGGACTTGCCGTACGCGGCCGCCTCGATCAATTCGACGGAGGCGAACCCGGTGACCCCCAGGTCGTCATGCCCCCACGCCCGCTCCGCGTAGTCCAAAGCGTCCTTGTACCGGCCGAAAGCGTTGTACGCCAACGCGCTCATGTACTGGCACGCACTGATCGCCCGCCCCTCGCCCCAGCTGCTCGCCCATTCGGCGGCGGCCTCGAGCTGTGCCGGTGCCTCGGGCCCTCCGCGCCAGCCCCGGAGCAGGTTGGAGGCGAAGCCGAAGTAGGAGTTGCCGGTCACCTCCAAGATCGCGTCGGACTCCTCGACCACCGTGGCCGCCGCGTCGAACTGACCGGCGTAGACGTGCACGGCGGCGCGGTAGGTGAGGGCTTGAGGAAGGAAGTGGAGTGCGCCGATCTCGCGAGCCGCCTGGACCGCGTACTCGGCCAGCTCGTGCAAGGTCTGGTCGTCCCACATGTCCGCGGCGACCAGGTAGGTGAGCCAGAGCCAGCGCATGTTGTCGTCCGGGTTGCGTCTGGCTTCCTGCCGAAACACCCGCAGAACGCGCTTCAACCGCGGCGCCGCCTCGCCGAACCCCTCGGCGAACCGTGCCACCAGCCCGTCGAGCAGCGCGTCGGCCGGTCGGGCCGGCAGCGGTCCCGCAGGTGCGGTGCGTGCGGCTTCGGCCACTGTTCGCAGGAGGCCCGGTTGGCCCAGCCGGCCGGCGAAGACCGCTGATCCCATGGCGTCGATGTAGGCTTCACGTGCCTGTCCCGCATCGACATGGGCCAGTCGACCGGCCGCCTCCAGCAGCGGCCTCAGGGCTTCACCGCCGCGCTTGCGCGCGAAGATGATCTGGGCCCGCAGCCAGACCACCCGTCCGCTCTGGAGCTCGGTCAACGGATCCCGCTCCGCGGAGACGAGCAGCTCCAGCGCCTGGTCCGGGGCACCGGCGTCGAAGGCCGTCTGGGCGGCGGCCAGCGCTCTCCCCCCGCGTCTGACCGGATCGGGCGTCAGCTCGGTCGCGCGCCTCAGGAACGCCGCCGCCGCCGCGATGCCACCGCGTACTTGGGCCCGGCCGGCCAGCAGTTCCAGCTCACCGGCCACGGACTCGTCGGGCTCCAGCGCCGCGTGGGCGCGATGCCAGGCCCGGCGTTCGGGGTCGGACGTGGGGTCGGTCGCCGCGGCCAGCGCACCGTGCGCCGCCCGCCGCTCCGCCGACGACGCGGCCGAGTACACCGCCGACCGCACCAGCGGATGCCGGAACCGCAGCCACGCCCCGATTTCCAACAATCCATCGGCTTCCGCGGGCTCCCCTGCGGAATCGGAGACCCCGAGCCGTCCGGCCGCGCGCCGGATCAGCACCGGGTCGCCGGTCGGCTCGACCGCCGCGACCAGCATGAGCGATCGGGTCTCGGCCGGCAGCGCCGCCAGCCGCCGGCGGAAGCTCTCTTCGACCCGCGCCGGGACCGCCTGGGCCTTCACCAGCCCGAATCCGCCCGCCAGCTGCGCGGGGCTCAGCCCTCGCGGCAGTTCCAGCAGCGCCAACGGGTTCCCGTTCGTTTCGGCCAGGATCCGGTCCTTGATCCGTTCGTCCAGCGGAAAGCGGACCACCGAGCGCAACAGCGCATGGGCGTCCTGCTTGGCCAGGCCGCGCACCTCAAGGTCCACCAGCCCGTGGAAATGCCTGCCCGGCTCACGCGCCGCGAAGATCAGCCCTACCGGCTCGGCCAGCAGCCGCCGGGCGACGAACGCCAGCACCTGGGCCGACGACTGGTCCAGCCATTGCGCATCATCGACCACGCAGAGCATGGCGCGTTCCTCCGCCGCCTCCGCCAGCAGGGTCAACACCGCCAGCCCGATCATGAACCGGTCGGGCGCGTCCCCCTTGCGCAGCCCGAACGCGACCGTGAGCGCGTCGCGCTGCGGGCCGGGCAGCGTCTCGATCCGGTCCAGCAGCGGCGCGAGCAGGAGATGCAGGCCGGCGAAGGCCAGCTCCATCTCCGACTCCGCCCCCACGGTGCGGACCACCCGCATATCGGCCGCCCGTCCCACCGTATGCCGCAGCAGGGCCGACTTGCCCACGCCCGCCTCGCCACGCAGCACCAGGGCTCGCCCGCGCCCGGAGCGCACATCCCCCAGCAGGCCATCCAGCTCAGCACGCTCTCGATGCCGATTCAGCAGCGGCGTGCGCCCAGACAGCGTCCCCATGCCCTCTACGCTCCCCGTTCAGCGCCAAGCCATCGGCGCGGCCAAGTCGGCAGCCATCGGGCGCATTCGTCAGAATGTCACTTCTGTCTAACCTTGATCCAGAATCCGCCCGATAGGCTCCCAACTGTATCGATAAGAGTTTTCCCGTCCCCACCACGGCCTCCGAGCTCACCGGCACGCGTTCTGGGCGAGTCACCGGCGCGGGCGTGGGCTCCCGTCGGGCACGTGCCACTCGGGCCCGCGGCAGGCCGGGGTAGTGCGGCAGCCCGTGCCGACGCTCGGCCGGGGTGCGACGCAACGGCGGTCTCGCGAGAGGATGGCCTGCGGCGCGCAGCTTCCGCGCGAAATCGGTCGCGCCCTCCGCGTCATGGCGCAGCACAGTCTCTTGGAGCAGACAGGCCGCGAGCTCGTCGGCGGGATCGGCGGCCCTGAGGAACTCCAGTCGGGAGCATTCCCGGCTCCCAGCGGCATCGTCGCCATCGTTACGCCCGGAGCGGTTTCCACAAAGCTTGGAATCGAAGCGCGACGGACGTGCCCTCCGTGCCTTTATGCATGCCGGGGAGCCGGCACCTCGCTGCTCCAACGCTCTCGCGGCAGGGGCGCCGGGCGCATCGCACAGATAGATGATTATCGTCTACTTTCGGTGGGACGCGCGTAGCGATGCGCCCCGCTGGTGACCTTGGGCGCGGAGGATGCGGTGGATGCCTGAGACTTCCGCCCGCGGGCGGATGGGAGCGATCCCATGGCCGCTGGTGGGCAGGGAGGCGGAGCGGGAGACGCTCGACCGGTTGCTCGCGGACGTCCGCGGCGGCAGCCGGGTTCTCGTCCTGCGCGGTGAGACCGGGGTCGGGAAGTCCGCACTGCTTGATCACCTGATCGGGAAGGCTTCAGGATTCCGGGTCGCCGTCGCCGCCGGGGTCCGGGCGGAGATGGAGCTGCCCTTCGCGCATGTCCACCAGTTGTGCGCGCCGATGCTGGACGTTTTCGACTCCCTGCCCGAGGCACGGCGGGACGCGCTCGCCACGGCGTTCGGGATGCACTCCGGTCCCGCCCCCGACTCCTCTCTCATCGGCCTCGCCGTGCTCGACCTCCTCGCCAGGGCCGCCGCCGAACGGCCGGTCCTGTGCGTCATCGACGACGCTCAGTGGCTCGACCCGGCGTCGGCGGAGGTCCTCGCCCGCGTGGCCCGCGGCCTCACGGACGAACGCGTGGCCTGCGTCCTCGCGGTCCGCGACGCCGACATGCCGCCGGACCTTCCCGTGCTGGACGTCGGCGGGCTGGGGGACGGGGACGCGCGGGCCCTCGTGGCCCGGGCGGCCCCGGGACCGCTGGACGAGGAGGTGCGCGACCGGATCCTGTTCGAGTCACGCGGGAACCCGCTCGTCCTGCTCGAACTGGTCCGGGGGGCGTCCGCGGGCGGGTTCGCGGCGGTGTCCGGGCGGTCGCCGACGGTCCGCCCGGAGGACGGCGTGCGGCGTCGGCTGGACGGTCTGTCGGACGATGCCCGCACGGCGCTGCTGCTGGCCGCCGCCGAACCGCTCGGCGATCCCGGTGTGCTGCGGCGTGCCGCAGCCGTGCTCGGCCTCGGCGCCGCGCCGGTCGGCGAGGCCGGGGACCTGCTCGACATCGGCGATCGGGTGCGTTTCCGGCAGCCGCTCGTCCGTTTCGCGGTGTACGACGCTGCCGCTCCGGGGGAGCGTCGGCGGATCCACCGGGCATTGGCGGAGGCGACCGACGCGGGCACCGGTCCGGACCGCCGGGCCTGGCACCGCGCCCACGGCGCCGATCATCCGGACGAGGGGATCGCCGCGGAGCTCGTGACGTCGGCCGGGCGCGCCCGGGCGCGCGGCGGTCTGGCCGCCGTGGCGGCGTTCCTGCGGCGGGCGGTCGAGCTGACCCCCGACGTCCGCCGCCGGGCCGAACGTGCCCTGGACGCCGCCTGGGCCCAGCACATGGCGGGCGCGTCCGAGTCCGCCCTGGCACTGCTGGCGGTGGCCGAGGCCGGGCCACCGGACGAACCGCACCGTGCCAGGGTCGAGGCCCTGCGCGCTGAGATCGACCCAGCCCGGGGCGCGTCCACCCCGGACGTTCTGTGCGAGGTGGCCGGGCGGCTGGGACCGATCGACGCCTCCCTGGCACGCGACACCTATTTGCAGGCGCTGTTCACGGCCGTCGGGACGCTGCCCGATTGGGCGGCCGTCACCGGGATCGCGGCGGCCGCACGCAAGGCGCCCCGCGCGCCCGGCGAGCCCCGTACCGCGGACCTCGTCCTCGACGCACTCTCTCTGCTCTACACGGAGGAACCCGGGACGGCCGCGCCCGCCCTGCGGCGGGCCGTGGCCGCCGGTATGCGCGAGGGCAGCACCCACGCGGAACAGCTCCGGTGGCAATGGTCCCTCAACCTCTTCGCCATGGCCCTGTGGGACGACGAGGCTGGCTGCAGGCTGGCGCGCGACCACCTTCGGCTGATCCGTGACTCCGGCGCGCTCGCACTGCTGCCCCTGGCCCTCGGCATGTCCACGATGCTCCTCCTGTTCGAAGGCGACCTGGCGGCGGCCGGGAGACTGAACGAGGAGGCGATGTCGAAAGCGCTCCCCGCCGACGTCTGGACCACGTCCGAAGTCATGCGGCAGAGCGGGAACCTCGGTCTCGCGGCGTGGCGCGGGGACGTGCAGGAGACCGAGCGGCTCGCGGACGCCGTCGCGAGGGAAGGGGCGGGCCGCGGGGAGTGGCGGACTGTGGAACTCGGCCACTGGGCCCGGTCCGTGCTCTACAACGGGCTCGGCGAGTATGAGCGTGCTCTGGAAGCCGTCCTGCCGGCTAGCGTCGACCATCGGTCGCCGCACGGGTGCGGTGTGCTCTGGGCGCCGCTCGAACTGATCGAGGCGGCTGTGCGCACCGGTCGGCACGAGCCGGCGGTCCGCGCGCTGGAACGTCTTTCCCGGGCCGCCCGGGCGGGCGGCACAGACTGGGGGCTCGGTCTCGAGGCCCGCTGCCGGGCGTTGCTCGGCGAAGGCGGTGAGGCCGACCGGCTCTACCGTGAGGCGATCGACCGGCTGGGACGTACCCGGATGCGCGTCGACCTGGCGCGCGCCCACCTGCTCTACGGTGAGTGGCTCCGCCGCGAACGCCGCCGCACCCAGGCCCGCGAGCATCTCCGCACCGCCCTCGGCCTGTTCACGGAGTTCGGCATGACGGCGTTCGCCGACCGGACGGCCCGGGAACTCCAGGCCACTGGGGAGACCGCCCGGAAGCGGAGCGCCGAAACCGCCGAGGAGCTCACCCCGCAGGAGGCGAGGGTGGCCGCGCTGGCCCGTACCGGCCTGACCAACAAGGAGATCGCCGCGCGGCTCTACGTCAGCCCCCGCACCGTCGAGTACCACCTCGGCAGGGTCTTCGCGAAACTCGGCGTCACGTCGCGCCACGCGCTCGACGACCATCTCTGACCTGCGCGCGCGTTCCGTGCGGGGTGCTCCGCCCGTGTTCCTCCCCGGGTCGGCCGTCCCGCCCCCTAGGGACCCGGGCCAGGGTCTCCCGGATACGACCGCGGCCATGCCCGGCCCACAGTGTTCTGTGACGGCGAAGGGCATCGGCCTGCAGGTCGGAGGAGAGACATGGCGATCGAGCGGACGCGGGACGAAGGCGCGGGACCCGCTCAGGGACGGCCCGGTGAGAACGGTGACCGTCCGCCGCACCGGCGGGGGCTCGGGACGCGTGAGCTTGAGGCCGAGCTCGCCCATGTGACCGCGAGGATCTCGCGGTTGCCTGAGGGATGCGGAGGCGTGCTCCTCGTCGAGGGACCTCCTGGGGCCGGCAAGAGCCGCCTCGCGCGGGAGGCACGGGCCTTCGCGGAGACCCTTCCGATCCGCGTGCTCGGCGGGAAGGGCGACCGCCACCGGAACGTCCCGTTCGGCGCGTTCCTGCGGACGCCGGCGTCCCACGGGCGCCCGGTCATCGACGCGGGGCTCCTTCGCACGCTGTCCGAGTCCGCCGAACAGCGGTTCTGGTTGTTGCGGGCGGTACAGGGACAGTTGGAGCAGGCGACGCTGCACGGGCCGCTGCTCGTCGTCATCGACGACCTCCAGTGGTGCGGCACCGAGAACCTCCACGCGCTGCGCCTTCTCGCGGCCCGGCCGTCCTCCGGCGCGATCCTCTGGCTGGTCACCGTCCGCACGGGGACGCCGGACGCCGACCTGCGGGCGACCGTCACCGCACTCGTCGACGCCGGCGCACGGACGGTCCGTCTCGGACGGCCGCCGGACCCGGTCACCCCCTCCGGCTCCGCGTGGCACCCCTTCGGGCGGCTGACGCCGCTCGCCCGCGAGGTGCTCCGGCTCGCGGCGGTGCTCGGCCCCGAGCCGGAGGCCGGCCGGCTCGCCGACCTTGGCGGACACCCCCTCGGCGAGGTCGTGACGGCGCTCCAGGAGGCCGTGGACGTCGGCCTCGTCCGTCCCACGGACCCGCTCACATTCCGGCACGACGGGGAGCGCGAGGCCATTCGCGACACGGTGCCCGTGCCGTTGCGCCGGACGCTGCTGTCGCGGGCCGCCGAGCTGAGCCTGGCGCAGGGAGCACCCATCGGCCAGGTCGCCCTGGCCGTGGCCGAGGCGGCCGAGCCCGGGGACTGCGAGGCCGCCGCGCTGCTGCGCAGGGCCGTGACCGAACTCGCCGAGATCGCTCCGGACGCCGCCGTGCCGATCGCCCGGCGGGCCGTCGCGCTCGCCCCGGCGGGCTCGGCGGAACGTGCCGCCGCCGTCGCGGACGCTCTCCCCCTGCTCGCGCGCATCGGCCGGGGCGGCGAGGGCCGGATGCTCGCCGAGACGGTCCTGAGCGGTCCCTTGCCCGCCACCGTCGAGGCACGAGTGCGGCTGGGGGCGGCGATGTCGGCGTTGCAGGGCTCGTACGCCGAAGCCCTGCCGCACGGCCGCGCCGGAGCCGCTCTGGACGGCGCGCCGGACGGGGTGCGTGCTCCGCTGATGGCGTCGTGGTGCCTCGCCGCGCTGCTGACCGGCGACGTCCCGGCCGCGGAGCGGCTGCTCCCGGCCGCCGGCGAGATCGCCTCGCGGAGCGGGAGCGACGCGGCTCTGGCCCTGGTCCGCACCACCGGCTCCATGCTCCGGGCCGCCGGGTTGGACTTCGCCTCGGCCGAGCGCCTCGCCGCCGAGGCCGTCGCCACCGTGCCGGCCCCGTCGACGCTCTTCGTCCCGGCGGTCTGGCTGGCGTCGCTGCACGGCATGACCGGCAGAGTGCAGAAGGGGCTGCGCGAAGCGACCGAGGGCGTCGCGGCGGCCCGGCGGCCCGGTCACGCCGAGGGCCTGCCCCTCTGGCTGGCCGCCCGTGCCCGGCTGCTCTTGGCCGCGGGTCGGCCGGCCGAGGCCCGTGCGGACGCCGAGGCCGCGCTCTCGGTGGCGAAGGAGTCCGGTGCGGGCGAGGCCGTCTCGCGCGCCGCGCTCTCGGTCATCGGGCGAGTGGGGGCGTTGACGGGTGCCCCCGACGCGTCTGAGCGGTCGGAGGAGGTCCACGGGGACGGGACGGCGCGGGCGTCGGCCGCGTGGTCCGCGTGGCCCGCGGCACCCGCCGGCCTCGCGGCGGCCGAGGACGATCCGGCGTCCGTCCGGACGGCGCTGGCCGGCGGCCGGACGGCGCTCGCCGTCGCGACGGTCGCCGAGGCCGAGCGCAGGGCCGCCCGCAACCCCGGCGTCCCGTTCTTCGCCGCGATGGCCGCGCATGCGCGCGGGCTGCTGGCCGACGACGCCGAAGCGGTTCGGCGAGCCGCCCGGATCCTTCGCGGAGTCGGGTGTCCGCTGCCGCTCGCCTCCGCTCTGGAGGACGCCGGGAGGTTGCTTCTGGACTCCGACCGCGACGCCGCCGTCGACCACCTCATCGAAGCCGGGGACGTCTACAGGCGCGCGGGGGCGGAGAACGAGGTCGCGAGGGTGCGGCGCTCGCTGCTCGCCGTCGGCCACCGGCGGCGGGCGTCGCGGCCGTCGCGGCCTCGGGCCGCACGGGGGTGGGACGCGCTCACGCCGGCCGAACGACGGGTCGCCGCACTCGTGGCCGGAGGGGCGACCAACCGGCAGGCGGCAGAGCGGCTCTTCCTGTCCCCCGCCACGATCGGCACCCACGTCATGCACATCTTCAAAAAGCTCGGAGTGAATTCACGCGCGGCACTTGCGCGCGCTTACCACGAACGGGACGACACCGCCGCCTGACAACTGAAGAGCCAAGCCGGAACTGTTCCAACCGGGACGGCTCCGGCCTTTCGTGCTGCCTTTAAGTTGCGACGCAACTCCACCCGGATGACGGTGGTGAACCTTGCTGAGCTGCAGTTCTCTGATCTCATACGTTCGTGTCATGTCACATCTCAACGAGCGCGGCATGGTGAATACACAGGGTTGTCGAACCCCGCGGAACGGCCGACCTAAGGCGGGCGAAATGGCGCCCGCAAAGGTCGGCGAAGAGATCGAGGTGGCCAATGCCCGGCCACCGTCAAGGAAGGACGCCCATGAACGGTCATGTTCTCGAACCGGCGGCACAGGAAATCGCCGACGCCACCTCCAAGCCGCCGTTCCTCTACGAGCTCGGGCCGGACGGGGCCCGCAAAGTCCTGGACGACCTCCAGGCCGACGCGGTCGGCATGCCCGACATCGACGAGAAGTGGCTCACTGTGCCCGCGGACGTCGGCGAGGTGCGGGTCCGCGTCGTCAAGCCCGCCGGGACGGCCGAGGAGGTCCTGCCGGTCGTGTTGTACATGCACGGCGGCGGCTGGGTCATCGGCAATGCCGGAACCCATGACCGGCTGGTGCGCGAGCTGGCGGTCGGCGCCCACGCGGCGGTCGCGTTCGTGGAGTACGACCGGTCGCCGGAGGCCCGCTACCCGGTCGCGATCGAGCAGGGGTACGCCGCCGCCCGGTTCCTGACCGCCAACGGCGCGAAGGGCAACCTGGACGTCGCCCGGATGGCGGTCGCCGGCGACTCGGTCGGCGGGAACATGGCCGCGGCCCTGACCCTCATGGCCAAGCGGCGCGGCGACGTGAGGTTCGTGCACCAGTCGCTGTACTACCCGGTCACCGACGCCGCCCAGGACACCGGCAGCTACCGCGAATTCGCCACCGGCCCCTACCTGACCGCCAGGGCCATGGCCTGGTTCTGGGACGCCTACACCACCGACCCGGCCGAGCGTGCCGAGATCACCGCCTCGCCGCTGCGCGCCACCGCCGACGACCTGGCGGGTCTGCCGCCGGCGTTCGTGGTCGTCGACGAGAACGACGTGCTCCGCGACGAGGGCGAGGCGTACGCCCGCAAGCTCACCGAGGCGGGCGTCCCGACCACCAGCGTCCGCTACAACGGCACGCTCCACGACTTCATGATGCTCAACCCCCTCAGCGACAGCCAGGCCGTGCGAGCCGCCGTCGCCCAGGCGGTCTCGGTCCTCAGGACCGCCCTGCACCCCGGAAAGGACAACGCATGAGCACCGCCGAACGGCCCGTCATCGTCCTCGTCCACGGAGCCTTCGCCGAATCGGCGAGCTGGAACGGCGTCATCCGAGGCCTGGCCGACCGCGGGCTGCGCGCGCTCGCCGTGGCCAACCCGCTGCGGGGGCTGGCGGAGGACGCCGCCTACGTACGGGACGTCATCGCCGGCATCGGCCGGCCGGTCGTGCTCGTCGGCCACTCCTACGGCGGTCTGGTGATCAGCCGGGCCGCGACCGGCGTCCCCGCCGTCCGGTCCCTGGTCTACGTCTCCGCGTTCGCTCCCGAGCCCGGGGAGAGCGCGTTCCAGCTCTCCGCCAAGTTCGAGGGCAGCACCCTGGCGGACGCACTGGTCGCCTATCCGGTCTCCTCCGGCGGCAACGAGTTCCGGATCGATGCGGACAAGTACCACCACCAGTTCTGCGCCGATCTGGACGCCGAGCAGGCCGCGCTGATGGCGGCGACCCAGCGGCCGGTGACCGAGCGGGCGCTGACGGACCAGGTGAGCAAGGACGGTGCCGCGTGGCGCACCGTGCCGTCGTGGTTCGTCTTCGGTGAGCGCGACCTCAACATCCCCGCCGCGGCCCTGCGCTTCATGGCCGAGCGGGCCGCCGCACGGGAGACCCGTGAGGTCGCCGGCGCCTCCCACGCCATCGCGGCCTCCCGGCCCGACGCCGTGATCGCCTCGATCCTCGACGCCGCCGGGCAGCGGCGGAGCTGAGCGGAATCCCCCATCGGGCCCGGCCTGCGGCCGGGCCCGATGTATCGACACCATCGCTTTGAAGGTGCGAATGAGCATGCATTCTGAAGGACTGGATCGAACGAGCCTGGACCGGGCCGCCGCCGCTTTCGCCGAAGTGCGCCCGCGCCTCTTCGGCATCGCCTACCGGATGCTCGCCAGTGCGACGGAGGCCGAGGACATCGTCCAGGAGACCTGGTTGCGCTGGCAGAAGGTGGATCATCCGTCCATCGGCAATCCGGAGGCGTTCCTGGCCCTGACCACGACGCGACTGTCCATCAACGCCGCCAAGTCCGCGCGGGCACGCCGGGAGATCTGCCATATGGGCCCCTGGCTTCCGGAGCCCATCGACACCAGCGCCGACCCCGCCGTCGGGGCCGAGCGCGGCGAGGCGCTCGAACTCGCCCTGCTGCTGCTGCTCGAGAAGCTCACCCCGGCCCAGCGGGCCGCCTACATCCTCCGCGAAGCTTTCGTCTATCCCTACGAGCAGATCGCCGAGATCATCCGGCTCAGCCCGGCCAACGTACGCCAGCTGGTGAGCCGCGCCCGCAAGCGCCTGCACACACCCCGGCGCGGGTCGATCGACACCGGCGAGCACCGGCGCCTCCTGTCGACTTTCCTCACCGCCGCTCAGGAGGGGAACGTAACGGCTCTGGAGGATTTCTTCGCCGCGGACGTCGTCAACTCCTCCGGCGACCGCGGTGCCAGGGCGGCCTGACCGGCGGTGCACGGCACGGCCTCCGCCGGGCTGCACCTCCCGCCGCGTCGGGCGGCGGGCCGGCGGCCGTGGCCGTCATCCCGGGCCGCAGCCGGTCGGCGCCGAGTCGGGCACCATCGACCCGCCGAGTCGGACGCCGTGTCGCGGCGGTCGCGGAAGCGCGGTTCCCTGGGCGGCTCGGATGCGGCGGCGCTCGCCGGGAGTGGTACCGCCCCAGATGCCGTCCGGCTCGCCTGTGCGGAGGGCCCATTCCAGGCAGGGGCCTGCGACGGGGCATGCGGCGCAAATCTGGCGGATCGGCGCAATGTGCACCGAATAGACGTCTTCCTTGCCCACGGGAAAGAACAGGTCGGGATCGACCGAACGGCACGATGCCGATTCGGCCCAGCGTGAGGTCAGTTTGCTCATGTCGCTTCCACGCCGATCACCATTGTCTCTCCGATCGCCACTGCACTTCGAGTTCGTCAACGACGACTGTCATCCGGATCGGTGCCGAACGCACCCGGGTGGGCCACTGGGCGCACCCCCGGCCCTGGTCGCTGACGACGGAGCCGGACCGACCCGTTTCCCGCCGATGGCGGTTCTGCAGCCGGGCCGGCCCCAGAAGTGTCACGGCTGCGAGATCAGTTCGGTCAAAGGTAGCGAATTCCCCTGTGACAGGGCTGTTTCCAACTAAGCGAGCATCAAGGAGATCGGTCACCATGGAAATCAGAGAGCGGCGACCGGACCTGGACGACCGGGTCCCCGCCGGCATTCCTTTCACGACGGATCCGGTAAGACGTTCGGCGTTCATTGGAGGGGCACCCGTTGCCCGTGTCCCGGATGGTCGAATGGACCGGGGGAACGGCTTCCGGCCTCTGCACGGACGGCGGGAGGAGCGCGCCCGGCTCGACGCGATGCTCCAGGACGTCCGGGACGGCGCGAGCCGCGCGCTGGTACTGCGCGGCGAGCCGGGAGCGGGGAAGACGGCGCTGCTGGACCACGCGGGCGAGCGGGCGCACGGGTTCGACGTCTCGCGCGTCGCGGGCGTCCAGTCGGAGTGCGGGCTGGACTTCGCCGGCCTGCACCGGCTGTGCGTCCCGATGACCGACCTTCTCCCCCGCCTTCCCGACCCGCAGCGCGAGGCGCTGCGGATCGCGTTCGGCCTGCGGCTCGGACCCGCGCCCGACCTTTTCGTCCTCGGGCTGGCCGTCCTCGGGCTGCTGTCGGAGACCGCGCGGAACCGGCCGCTGCTGTGTCTCGTGGACGATGCCCAGTGGCTCGACCGGGCGTCCCTGGAGGTCCTGACGTTCACGGCCCGCCGGCTGCGGACCGAGTCCGTGGCGATCATCCTGGCGACCCGGGCGCCCGACCCGGTGCCGGGCCCGGCACCGGAGCCGACCGGGTCGGCAGACCCGGACGCGGCCCTGACCGGACTGCCCGAACTGGTGGTCACCGGGCTTCCCGCTCGGGACGCGAGCACGCTGCTCCGCGCGGTCGTCCCCGGGCCATGGGACGAGCGGGTGCTGGAGCGGATCGTCGATGAGACGCGCGGCAACCCGCGGGCGCTGCTGGAGCTGTCCCGCGAGGCGTCCCGGGCGGAACTGGCCGGCGGGTTCGGCCCGCCCGGAGCACGCGTCTCCGGCGACCGCGTCCAGGACATCTACCAGCGGCGGGTGGCGCGCCTCGCATCCCCGACGCGGAGACTGCTCCTGGTGGCGGCCGCGGAACCGGGCGGAGACCCGGTGCTGCTGTGGCGGGCCGCGGAGCGGCTCGGGGTCGGTCCCGAAGCGGCGGCGCCGGCGGTGTCCGCCGGGCTCGTCCACATCGGTGACCGGGTGCGCTTCGACCATCCGCTGGCACGGTCGGCCGCCTACTGGACGGCGTCCCCAGAGGAGCGGCGCCGTACGCACGGTGCGCTGGCCGAGGTCACCGACCCCGTAACCGATGCCGATCGCCGCGCCTGGCACACCGCGCAGGCGGCCTCCGCGCCCGCCGAGGACGTCGCCGCCGAACTCGAACGCTCCGCGCGGCGGGCGGGGGCGCGCGGCGGGGCGGCCGGGACGGCCGCGTTCCTGGGCCGTGCGGTCGAGCTGACCCCCGATCCCGCTCACCGGCAGGGCCGTGCCCTGACCGCGGCCCAGGCCGCCCACCAGGCCGGTGCGCCGCGGACCGCGCTGCGGCTACTGTCCATCGCCGAGGCGGCCCCGCTCGACCGGCGCCTGCGCTGCCGGGTCGAATTGTTGCGCGCGCAGATCGCCTTCAGCACGAAACGCGACGGGGCATCCGCCCTGCTCCTCCTCGAGGCGGCCCGCCGGCTCCAGCCGCACGACGCGCCGCTCGCCCGCGACACCTACCTGGAGGCGATCGGCGCGGCGCTGTTCGCCGGTCATCCGGCCGACAGCGCCGCCCTGTCGGAGGCGGCCGCCGCGGCACGGTCGGCCCCGCCTCCGCAGGCCGCCCCGCGCGTGGCCGACAGGCTCCTGGACGGGATGGCCCTCTGCCTCACCGAAGGTCTCGCGGCGGGAGCCGGGGCGCTGAAGTCCGCGGTCGGCGCCTTCCGCGCCCCGGACGTGCCGGACGAGGACGCACTCCGCTGGTCCTGGCCGGCCGGGCTGGCCGCCGCGACGCTCTGGGACTACGACACCTGGAACGAGCTCACGTCCCGGCATCTGCGGCTCACTCGGGACACGGGCCGGGCCACCGACCTTCCCCTCGCGCTGACCTCGCATACCATCGCGAAGCTCGTCGGTGGCGAGCCGGCCGCGGCGGCGGCGCTGGTCGCCGAGCTCGAGACGGTCTCCGAGGTGGTCGAGAATCCGTGGCCGCCCTACGGTGCCCTGGCGCTGGCGGCCTGGCAGGGGCGCGAGGCGGACGCCGCCGCGCTGGCGAGGTCCGTCGCCGCCGAGGCCGCCCGCCGCGGCGGTGGCGACGACACGACCGTGGGCCGGTGGGCCATGGCCGTCCTCAACAACAGCCTCGGCCGGTACGGGGACGTGCCGACCGCTGCGCCCGAGGACGCCTGCGATCGTCTCGGCGGCGTCGTCACGGAAGCGTGGACACTTCCCGAACGCGTCGAAGCCGCCGTGCGCGGTGGCGCACCGCGGGAGGCCGACGCGGCGCTACGGCGGTTCGACGACCTCGCGCGGGTGTGCGGTACCGACTGGGCACTGGGACTGGCGGCGCGCTCGCGGGCCCTCGTCGGCACCGGCGCATCCGCCGAGGAACACTACCGCGAAGCGATCGACCGGCTCGGCCGTACCCGCGTCCGCGGCGAACTGGCCCGCGCCCATCTGCTCTACGGCGAATGGCTGCGCCGCCGGCGCCGCCAGCGCGACGCACGCGAGCAGCTGCGAACAGCCCACGAGGCGTTCACGGCCATGGGCATGCGGGCCTTCTCCCAGCGAGCGGCCCGCGAACTGCTGGCCACCGGCGAGCAGGTGCGCAGGCGCGCGGCCGAGCCGCCCGGCGAACTCACCGCGCAGGAGAGCCAGATCCTGCGGCTGGTCCGGGAGGGGCTGACGAATCCGGAGATCGGAACCCGGCTCTTCATCAGCCCCCGCACGGTCGAGTGGCACCTGCGGAAGATCTTCGCCAAGCTCGGTGTCACCTCCCGCAGGCAGTTGCGGCGCTCCGCGTCCGGCGTCGCGGGCTAGGGGCGCCCGCACCCGTGGCGGGACGGGCGACCGCTCCGGGGAGGATGGCGACGGTGGTGACGAGGACGCAGACGCCCGCGATCGCCGCGATGACGGGCGCCACACCGATGCGCGGCGCGGCGAGCGGCAGGAGGAGGAGAGCGGTCGCGGCGGACGCTACCGCGGCCGGGTGCACGACGGATCCGGTGACGATGGGCGTGTGGACGAGCCAGTGCAGGACGACGAACGCCGCGGCGGGGATCGCCACGGCATAACAGATGGCGACGGGGGCGGCCTCGATGTGATGACCGGTCTGCTCCACCGCGACCTCGAGCCCGGCGCCGAGCGCCGCCAGGGCGGCGAAGACGCCGTAGTGGCCGTATCCCCACAGGTAGGACCGGTGGCGCCGCTCGTCCAGACCTTCGCCCGCCGGAACGAGGAAGTACAGCCACCAGAGCGCGAACAACAGGACGAGACCGGACCCGGCGATGACCACCAGAGGACCGCTGATCTCCGCCGCCGCGAGCGCCCCTCCGACCGCGTTGGACGCCGCCAGGACGCTCTCGCCGAAAAGGATGATCGTGAAGAGGCCGTAGCGTTCGGCGATGTGGTGGGGGTGCCAGTTGGTGGGCCTCGTCCGCTCCGCCCACCAGGGCACGGCCAGTTCCAGGACGGCGAGCCCGACGAAGGCCGGTAGCCCGGCCGCCTCCGGCAGGACGCCCGTCTCGGCGAGGACCTGCCGCAGCACCCAGCCCGCCTGGAGGACGGCGATGCCCGCGGCGTAGCGCAGCGCGGTACGGCGGCCCGCCGCGTCTCCGGCGGCGGCCCGCAGCCATTGGGCGACGAGGGCGATCCGCATGATGAAGTAGCCGAGCGTCACGGCGCGGTAGTCGGAGTCGTCGGCCGCGGCCGGCACCCCTGCGGCGAGGACGAGCACGCCGGCCATCTGCACCATGGTCAGCAACCGGTAGGCGGCATCGTCGGTGTCGTACGACGAGGCGAACCAGGTGAAGTTCATCCACGCCCACCACACCGCGAAGAAGACCTGGAAGAACGGGGCGAGCCCGGCGAGGGCGTGCCCGTCGGCGATGTCGTGCGCGAGCCTGCCGGTGACGGCCGCGACGGCCACCACGAAGGTCAGATCGAACAGGAGTTCGAGGGGTCTGGCCGTGCGATGCGGCTCGTCGACCGCACGCGCGGTCATCCGAACCCTGATCCGGTACCTGGCGTCCGCTGGTGGCACGTTTCGCTCCCGTCGCTCCATGGGGCCGTCCTGCTGGCAAAGACAGGACGGCGTCCCCGCCTGTGACACCGCGCACCGGACGGTCGCGACGTCGAAGATCTTTCGGCGCGGGCGTCACAGGTCGCGGAGGTGCCCTGTCTTAGCTGTCGACCGGCGGCGGACGGACGCCCCGGCGGGCAAGGAGGCTCTTTATGAAGATCGTGGTGATCGGTGGTACCGGACTGATCGGTTCCAAGGTCGTGAGCAAGCTCGGTGAGCACGGCCACGAGGCGGTGGCGGCCGCACCGAACACCGGCGTCGACACGCTCACCGGTGAGGGGCTCGACGAGGCGCTGAAGGGCGCGTCCGTGGTCGTGGACGTGTCGAACTCCCCGTCCTTCGAGGACGCCGCGGTGCTGGAGTTCTTCGAGACGTCCACCGGCAACCTGCTCGCCGCGGAGCGGAAGGCCGGGGTCGGCCATCACGTCGCGCTGTCGGTGGTGGGCGCCGAACGGCGGCCCGACGTGGGCTACTTCCGGGCGAAGCTCGCCCAGGAGAAGCTGATCAAGGAGTCGGGGATCCCCTACTCGATCGTGCACGCCACGCAGTTCTTCGAGTTCGTCCGCCGGATCGCCGACGAGTCCGCGGACGGCGACAACGTCCGGATCGCCCCGGTCGGGTTCCAGCCCATCGCGGGCGAGGAGGTCGCCCGGACCGTCGGCAGGACGGCGGCGGGGTCGCCGCTGAACCGGACGGTCGAGATCGCCGGGCCGACGCAGTACCGGATGGACGAGTTCTTCCGGAAGGCGCTCGCGGCCCTGGAGGACCCGCGCGAGGTCGTCACCGACCCCGAGGCGCGCTACTTCGGCGCCGTCATGGGGGAGCGGGACCTCGTACCGGGCGACGGCGCCGCCCTCGGCGAGATCACCTACGCCGAATGGCTGAAGACCAACGCGGCGTAGTGCCGCAGCACGCCTCGCACCCACGAGTCAGGGAGGTACGTCCCATGTCCGGTAGTGACCCGAGCGGCGGACCGGAGAGCAGGTCGTCCGCATGGCAGACGGCGCTCACCGTGCTGCAGGAGGCCGAGCCGCCGTTCATCCCGGCGGGAGCGCACGCGATGACCGTGGTCATCGAGTACCCGCCCGGCGACCCCGGCACGCCCCCGCACCGGCACTCCGGCCCGGCCTTCGGGTACGTGCTGGAGGGCGAGATGCTGCTGGAGGTCGAGGGGGAGCCGGAACGCGTCGTCGGCGCGGGCGAGGTGTTCTGGGAGCCCGGCGGCGACGTCGTCCACTACCAGGACGGCAACAACCGCGACGACGCCCCGCTGCGCTTCACCGTCACGATGCTCTGCGAGCCCGGGAAGCCCATGCTCACCCTGGTGGACGAGGCCGAACTGGCGGAACGCGAGCATCTGCGGGCGCCTCGCGTCTTCTGACCCGCCACGACACCGCGACTGCGGGCGGCCCGCCGGGAGACCGGCGGGCCGCCCTGACGGAGGAACCGTTGTGACCCCATCGGCGATGATCGCCGAGTTCGACGACGGCGCCGGGTGGACCGCGGACGCCGTCGAGCAACTGGGTGAGCGGCACGCGATCCCGGCCGCCTGCCGCGGCAGCGCCGACCCGGCCGCCCTGGCCTGGCTGGCGGAGGCGTGCGAACTGTCGCCCGGGAGCAGGCTGCTGGACGTCGGCGCCGGTGTCGGCGGCCCGGCGGCCTGGGCCGCCAAGCGGTTCGGCGTCCGGCCCGTCCTGGTGGAGCCGATGCCCGTCGCATGCCGGGCCGCGGCGCGGCTGTTCGGGTTGCCGGTCGTCCGGGCGTCCGGCGAACGGCTGCCGATCCGCGCCGAGTCCGTCGACGCCGCCTGGTGCCTGGGCGTCCTGTGCACCGTCGTGGACAAGGCCGCCCTGCTCCGGGAGATCCACCGGGTGCTCGGCCCGAATGCGCCGCTCGGGCTGCTGGTGGTCGTCGCCCGGAGCCCACGGTCGTTCCCGGCTCCGGACGGCAACCTCTTCCCGACCCAGCGAGAGCTGGAGGAGCTTCTCGCCACCACGGGATTCGACCTGATCGAACAGATCGATCGGCCCGGCGGCGCGCCGCTGTCGTGGTCGCGGCGCGCCGAGCAGGTCGCCGCGGTCGTCGCGCGGCGGCACCGCGACGACCGCGCCTTCGCGCTGGCGGCCCGCCAGAGCGAGAGTTTCGCCCGCCTGTTCGCGTCCGGGCAGGTGTCGATGCGGCTGATTCATGCAGTGAAACGTCCGTAGCGCCGGGCATCCGGCAAGCCATGCGTAGAGGAGAGATGAGCATGTCGACCCGTGACGACGGCTTCGAGATCGAACTCGAGATCGTAGTCGAGGCCGAGCTGAACCTGGCCGAGTCGAGCCGTCCGGAGGAGGTCGCCGGTTTGCCCGCCTCGGAGTGGCCGTTCGACCCCACTGACGTCCAGCGCGAGGAGATCGGATTCCGCAACCTCCTCGGTGCGATCCAGGAACTCGGACGCGGCACCCGCCCCGGCCGGGACGGCACCGGCGGGGGCGCCTGACCCCGGGCACCGCCGGACGGGGCGCCGTCGCGAACCCACTTTCCGACACCGAAGCGAGACACCTGTGAATCCAGTACAGAACCAGCAAGCCGCGCCCGTCACGACGGCCGGGATCGCGACGCTCGACGAGCTTCGCGAGCACCTGCAGTGGGCGATCGAGCTGGAGCACGCGACCCTGCCGCCGTACCTGTGCGCGCTCTACTCCCTCGACCCGGAGCGCAACCCGGAAGCCGTCGAGGTGGTGGCCGGCGTCTTCATCGAGGAGATGCTCCACCTGGCACTGGCGGCGAACCTGCTCAACGCCGTCGGCGGGCGCCCTCGGCTGGACACGCCGCGGATGCTGCCGCCGCATCCCCGGCGACTCCCGCACGGTGACCGCGGCCTGCGGCTGTCGCTGCTCCCGTTCGGTCCGGAAGCGCTCGACGTGTTCCTCCGGCTCGAACGGCCGGCGCCGCCCGGCGCCCCGCCGGAAGCCGACGGCTACGAGACGATCGGGCAGTTCTACGCCGCGATCGAGGAGGCGCTGCGCCGTCTCTGCGACGAGCTCGGCGAGGGGGCCGTCTTCTCCGGCGACCCGGCCCGGCAGGTGCACGTCGGCCACTTCCGGAATACCACCGGTCGGCTGACCTCGGTCACCGACTTGGCGTCGGCGCTCACCGCGCTGCGGGAGATCGTCGAGCAGGGCGAAGGCATGGGCCGCGGCGAGGTCTGGGACGGTGACCGCGACGTCCACCACCCCGAACGTGACGAGGTCGCGCACTACTACCGCTTCCAGGAACTGCGGGTCGGCCGGCGCTTCAAACGCGGCGATACCCCGGGCTCCGGCCCCACCGGTGAGGCGATCGCCGTCGACCTCGACGGCGTCCGCCCGATGAGGGCCGACCCGCGCGTCGCCGACCACGCCCCGGGCAGCGCGATCCGCGTTGCCCAGGAGGAGTTCAACCACACCTACTGCGCCGTCTTGCACCTGCTGGAGCAGGCATTCAACGGCAGCCCGAAACTGCTCGCGGTCGCCACCGGCACCATGTACGGGCTCGGGGCACAGGCCCGGGCACTCATGCGGATGCCCGACGGGGACGGCATGACCGCCGGGCCCACGTTCGAGTACGTGGCGCCCGAGTCGCGCCGCTGGAGCGGTGGTGACCAGCGGCGGATCGTCGTGCTTCCCGACGGCCCCTACCTCGTATACGGCCAGGTGCCGCTCAGACGCAAGGTCAAGGTCGTCTCCGCCGGAAACGACGCGCTGACCTGGAAGACCGGCGAGGACCTGCCGACCGAGGAGACCTACGCGCTGTGCCGATGCGGCCGCTCGTCCGCCAAACCGTTCTGCGACGGGACGCACGCCGTGGTCGGCTTCGACGGCACCGAGAACGCCGATGTCCGGACGTACCGGGAACTGCAGCACGTCCACGACGGCGTCGGCATATCCGCGCAGCGGGTCGGTGAGCTGTGCATCCACGCGGCGTTCTGCATCGGACGCACCCGGCCGATCGCGAAGATGCTCGACGACACCGAGGACGGCGACGTCCGGTCCAACATCATGGGCCGCATCGACCACTGCCCGTCGGGTTCCTACAGCTACGCGCTGGAACGCGGCGGCGAGACCATCGAGGTCGACCTGCCGCAGGCCATCTCCGTCCTCGAGGAGGAGGACGGCCTGGCCAGCGCCCTGTGGGTCACCGGCGGAGTGCCGGTACTGCGCGCGGACGGACGCCCCCTGGAGACCCGCAACCGGATGACGCTGTGCCGCTGCGGGCACTCCGCGGGCAAGCCGTTGTGCGACGGCACCCACCGGGAGATCGGCTTCCGCGAGGAAGACCCGTTGACCGGCCGTCCCGGTGAGCCTGCCGTCCCGACAGAGCGCAGCACCGGGCAGGAAGAGGCGGCGTAGGAAGAGGCCGCGTAGGAAGAGGCGACAGGACCGGAACGATCATCAGCGAACGCGTCATGGGCCGGTAGGTGGCCGGCGCGTCGGTACCCGGTCGATCGCGATGTCGCTGCACGGGTGGGCTCCGCACGAGTCCGAGCACCCACCGAAGTGCAGCCGCGTGCGATCGACCGGGTTCGCTGCGTTCTGCCCTGCCCGCGAGCCGGCCGCCGGTATCCCCAGGGGACGGGTGTCCTCCCAGGGCACCGGCCAGTGGACGACCCTGGTCCCTCCCGCCGTCGCGCCGGCGACAGTGATCGATGTCGGCGGGTACGCGTCCTCGCCCAGCGGGGGGCGAGGGCGCGTACCCGCCGCCCGCGACGCGAACACGGGAACCAGCATCGGCGATCACGGGCTCGTCGACCACGGCCTCGGCTGTTTCGGCGAACCTCCGGTCGACGCGGCCGGCCTCGCCGTCGTCCCGGGCGTGCTGTGCGACCTCGTGGTGGTGCGGCGGTCGTCCTCGCCGGGCGGGTCGCGGATCGGGTGCGCGCCGCCCCGATCCCGCGTGCCGTCGGGCCGGCCGCGCGAGATCGTCCGGATGTCCTCCGCCCAATGGCTTTTCGATCCGCCCCCGCCCCTCGGCTGAGCCGACGAACGACAAGGAGAAGTGATCATGGACGGTTCCGAGCGACGGCTGTCGACACCGGTACTGGTGATCGGCACCGGTGGATCGGGGTTGCGCACCGCCATCGAGCTCGCCGAGCGGGGCGTCGGCGTGCTGGCGGTCGGCAAACGCCCCAAGGCCGATGCCCACACCACGCTCGCCGCCGGGAGCATCAACTCTGTTCTGGCGACGATGGACCCGCAGGACAGCTGGCAGCAGCACGCCGCCGACACCCTGCTGGAGAGCTACCTCCTGGCCGACCCGCGGACGGTGCGGATCGTGACGGAGGGCGCCGCGCGCGGCATCGACGACCTCGTCCGCTACGGAATGCCGTTCGCCCGGGACGCCGACGGACGGATCTCCCTGCGGTTCTTCGGCGCCCACACCTACCGGCGCACCGCCTTCAGCGGCGACTACACGGGGCTGGAGATCCAACGCGCCCTGGTACGGCGGGCCGCCGAACTGGACGTCCCGATCCTGGACACCGCGTACATCACCCGTCTGCTCGTACGCGACAACGTGAGCGTGCCGTACGGCGCCGGCGAACGGCTGCGCGACGGCACCCGATCGGGTCCCCACCGGATCCAGCGACTTTCACGGGAGAGCGCATGACCGAGCAGGCCATTGACAACGGCTCCGCCGCGGCGGGCTCCGGAGGCGACCGGGCACAGACCCGCGACGGCTCGGGCCTCCTCCTCGAAGGTGTGCGGGTGCGCAGCGCGCTGCTCCGTCTGGACGGCGTCTTCGAGCCCCCGTACCTGGTCGTCGACGGGGAGATCGACCTCACCACCCTCGCCTCCTTCACCACCGCGCTGTCGAGCGTTCTCGAGCACGGTTCGGGCGACGTGTGGGTCGACGTGGAGAGGCTGAGCTTCATCGACGTCGGCGGGCTACGCGCCCTGGCCGCGGCCGCGCGCCGGCTTGGGCTCCAGGACCGGCGGCTGGTGCTGCGCTCGGTCGCGCCCCATCTGGCCAAGCTGATGGACATCGTGGGATGGAGCCGGGTCCCCGGCCTGCTCATGCTCGTTCGCGACGCCACCCCCGGGGCTCGGCCCGCCCTCACCCCAGGGACTCGGGCCAGGGGCTCCCGGATACGACCGCGGGGCCCGGGCGGCCACAGTGTGTCCTGACGGCAACCGCCGTCAGCCCGGGGGCGAACGGAGGAGTCATGGCGGTCGAACAGATGACGCGGACGGCGTGCGTACGCGCGGGCTCCGGCCCGGCGCGTCCCCGTGAGGGCGCCGATCTCCCGCTGCGGGGTCGCGAGCCCGAACTGGAACCGCTCCAGGGGCGCCTCGCCGCACTGGCCCGTGAAGAAGGCGGTGTGGTGGTGATCGAGGGCCCGCCGGGTTCGGGACGGACGCGGCTGCTCGCGGAGGTCCGTACCCGTGCTCTCGCCGCGGGCCTGTCCTGCCGGCTGGAGACCGGCGCGACCGGCGGGTTCCCGGGTCCCCCCGGCCCCATGCTGGAAGCACCGCGCACCGACTCGGCACCGCTGGTGGTCTGCCTCGACGACGTTCAGTGGTTCGATCCGCTGACGTCGGCGGCACTGGCGACGCTGCTGGACGACTCGGCGGACACCGCGCTCCTGTGGGTGCTCGCAGGGGAGCGCGTCCCGAGTGTCCCGTCCGGCCTCCCGCTGCTGGAGCGGACGCGGAAGGGCCGCGGGCATCGGATCGTCCTCGGTCCGATGCCCGACCGCGCCGCGATCGCGTTGGCCGCCGACCTGCTCGGAGCCGAACCCGGCGAGAACATCCGGCACCTCGTGCGGCATGCGGGAGGCATGCCGGGACCGGTCGTCGAACTGCTTCAGGGCATGCGGGAGGACGGGCTCGTGGCGATCCGGGACGGTGTCGCCTCGGCGACCGCCGAAACGATCCCGCGCCGGTTCCACGCGATGGTCCGGCGGCGGCTCGACCGGCTGCCGCCGCCCGCCCGAGTGGGCGTGCAGAGCGCCGCCGTCCTCGATCGGGCGTTCACGGTCGAAGAACTGGGCCTGCTCACCGGCTTCCCGGTCGGTGAGGTGGCAGCGGGGGCGAGTGCTGCGGTCGACGCCGGCATTCTGCTCAGTAAGGACGCCCACCTGGAGTTTCAGCACGATCTGATGCGGCAGGCGATCGCCGAGACGCTCCCCGTGGCGTTGCGCCGCAGCCTGCGGCGCCGATCGGTGGACGTCCGCGTGGCGGGAGGCGCGAGGGCGGTGGACATCGCCGCCGCCCTCGCCGCGAGCGCGGTGCCCGGCGACCACCGAGCCGTTGCGCTGCTCCGCGAGGCCGCGGCGGACCTGGCCCCCGCCGCGCCGTCGGAGGCGGTGGTGCTGAGCCGCCGGGCGCTGGAACTCTCGGGTACGACCGGGCCGTGCACGGCCGAAATCGTCGGTGAGACGGTGGACCTCCTAGGACGGATCGGGCGGTATACCGAGGCCGAGGCCCTGGCGGACACCGCGTTCAAGGGCTTCCTCACCCCGCAGAACGAGGCCGGACTGCGGTTGAGGGTGGCGCGCGTCGTGGGCCACTACTCCGCCGCTGAGGCTCTCCGCCAGTGCCGGACCGCCCTGACGCTGCCGGGCCTGCCGGTCGGGTTGCGCGCCGGTCTGTCCGCCGTCCAGGCGTTGCATCTCGCCCAGACGGGACGCGCGGCGCAGGCCGTCGCCGCCGGTGATCGCGTCCCCGCCGGGACCGGCCCCGCGGCCGAGGCCACGGTGCTCGCCGCGAGGGCCAGGATCGAGCTGTCCCGGTTGAACCTCATTCTCGCCTTCGAGCTCCAGGACAGGGCCGACGCCCTTCTCCAGGACAAGGCCAACGCCGATACCGCCCGCTCACGGACACCGGAACCGCCGTGGGCTCCCGCGGCCTGCGGGCGGGCGTACCTCCTCGCCGCGTCCGGGCGGATCCGGGCCGCGCTGCGGGAGACCGACGACGGCGTCCGCACCGCCCGGCGGACCGGGCACACGACCGCCGCGCACCTGTGGTCGATGGCCCGCGTGGGGATCCTGCTAGCCGCCGGCCGGCTCGACGCCGTCCGCACCGCGGCCGACACCGCCCTGGCCTCGTCCGGCTCCCCGCCTTCGGGGGACGGCGCCGACACCGCGGTCCGGTACGCGCTCGGCAGGGCTGCGGTTCATCTGGGCGACCGGGAGGGCATCCGCCGCTGCGCCGCCGACGGTGCGCGGATGATGGACGACGAAGCGCCGGCGGTCCGGCGCGCCGGTGCGTGGCTGGCCGCGCTGGCCGCGGACGCCCTGGGCGACACCGCTCGCGTCGCCACGCTCATCGACCGCGCCTGGGAGGCCCCGGAAGCCGCGGGCTCGCCGCCCGGGACACCGCCCGATCCCGCCGACCACGTCGTCCTCGTCCGCCTCGCACTGCGTGCCGGGCTCCCCGGGCTCGCGAGCGCCGCCGCTGCCCGCGCCGAGAGCCTCGATCACGGATTCACCCTGTTCAGGGGCGTCGCCGCCCAGGCTCGCGGAATCGTCAACGGCGACGCCGACCTCCTGCTGCACGCCGTCAAGCTGTTCGAGGAGACCGAACGGCCGCTGGTCCACGCGTCGGCGGCCGAGGACGCGGGACGGGTTCTCGGCGAGCGCGGCGACCCCGCCGCGCGGCATCTCCTGGACACCGCGCTGGACCTGTACGGCGCGGCGGGCGCCGCACGCGACGCGGCCCGTGTACGGAGGCGCCTGCGCCTGCTCGGTGTGCGCCGGGCGCATCGGCCCCGCGACGGCTCGGAGGAGGGCCGCTGGGGGCTGACGGCGGCGGAGGTCGAGGTGGTCCGGCTGGTGGCGCGGGGAGCCACCAACCGGCAGGTCGCCGAGCAACTGTTCCTGTCGCGCCACACGGTCAACACCCATCTGCGGCACGTCTTCGCCAAATGGGACATCAACTCCCGGGTGGACCTCGCCCGCCTCGTGCTGGCGTACGAGGCCGAATGACCTTGTTCCCGAAGACCGGAACCGACGACCGACGTCGGCCCGGGGAATCAGCCGGGCGGCCATGAGGGTCATCGCCGCCCCGAGAAGAGGAAGAGAAGGGAAGCCGCGTGAACGTCGAAGTCGATGTGGTCGTCGTGGGACTGGGGCCCGGCGGTGAGTTCGCCGCGGGCGCGCTCGCCGAAGCGGGACTGGAGGTGGTCGGCGTCGAGGCGGAACTCGTCGGGGGCGAGTGCCCGTACTGGGGCTGCGTCCCCAGCAAGATGATGATCCGCGCCGGTGACGTCCTGGCCGAGGCCGGCCGCGTCCCCGTCCTGGCCGGGGAAGGGAAGGCGGTCCCGGACTGGAAGCGGGTCGCCGACCGCGTCCGGAACGAGGCCACTGACGCCTGGAACGACCGGGCGGCCGCCGACCGCCTGGTGGCCAAGGGCGTGCGGCTGGTCCGCGGGACGGGGCGGCTCGCGGGGCCCCGTCGGGTGACCGTGGGCGACAGCACCTATCAGGCCCGGCGGGGCGTCGTGCTGGCCACGGGCACCCGTCCCGTCATTCCCCCCGTCCCGGGTCTGCCGGCGACGCCGTACTGGACCAACCGGGACGCCATCGCCACCGAGGAGCTCCCCACGTCGATGATCGTGCTCGGCGGCGGCGCCATCGGGGTGGAGATCGCCCAGGTGTTCGCCCGTTTCGGGTGCGCCGTCACCGTCGTGGAGGGTCATGAACGGCTGCTCGCCCGGGAGGAACCGGAAGCCGGGGAGCTGGCCGAGAGGGTACTGCGGAGTGACGGCGTCACCGTCCGGCACAGGGCTCGGGCCGCACGCGTCGACCACGTCGGCACGGCGTTCGAGGTCCGGCTCGAAGGCGAGCCGGACCCGCTCCGGGCCGAGCGTCTCCTCGTCGCGACGGGCCGCCGCACGGATCTTGCCGCTCTGGCGGTCGACACCGCGGGAGTCGATCCCGCGGCACGCGCCGTGCCCACCGACGGGCAGATGCGGGCCGGTGACGGGCTGTGGGCGGTCGGCGATGTCACCGGCCGCGGCGCCTTCACACACGTCTCCATGTACCAGGCGCGGATCGCCGTCCGCGACATCTTGGGCGAGCCCGGTCCCGACGCCGACTACCGGGCACTGCCCCGCGTCACCTTCACCGATCCCGAGATCGGGGCCGTGGGGTTGACGGAGCGGCAGGCTCGCGAACAGGAGATGCGAGTGCGCACCGCGCTGGTGCCGATCGCCTCGTCCACGCGCGGCTGGATCCACGGTCCGGGCACCGAGGGGTTCATCAAGCTCGTCGAGGACGCCGACCGCGGAGTCCTGGTCGGCGCGACCTCGGCCGGTCCCGCAGGCGGTGAGGTGCTGTACGGGCTGAACGTCGCCGTCCACGCGGAGGTGCCCACCGCCCGCATCGCACACATGATCTACACCTACCCGACCTTCCACCGGGCCGTGGAAGCCGCTCTGAACGCGCTCCGCTGAATCCGGCCGTACACGATCGAGATATCGAGGAGCCGTCCATGTCAGACGTGACAGTCACCGACAACCCGCGGAAGAACCGGTACGAGGCATGGGTGGACGGTGACCTGGCCGGGTTCGCCCAGTACACCCGCGGCCAGGCGCGGATCACCTTCACGCACACCGAGGTGCGTCCGGCGTACGGGGGGCGCGGCGTCGGCGCGGCGCTCGCCCGGGCCTCGCTGGACGAGGTCCGCTCGCAGGGGCTCAAGGTGCGCGCGGTGTGCCCGTTCTACTCCGGCTGGATCGCCCGGCACCCCGAGTACCGGGACCTGACGCACGAACTGGCTTCCGAACGCCTCGTCCTGCGGCCGTGGAAGGTGGATGACGCCGCCGCCGCGCTCGGTATCTACGGAACCGCCGAGGTCGCACGCTGGTTGAGTCCCGCCATGGGCCGGGTTCCGGATCTGGCGGCCATGCGGGCGATCCTGGAGAGGTGGCATGCCGAGGACGGGCGCCTGCTCGTCCCCGGCGGCCGCTGGGCCATCGAAAGCCTGGAGACGGGAGAGCTGGTCGGCGGCGCGACGCTGTTGCCGCTGTCACCCGACGAGGCGTACGAGATGGGATGGCAACTCCATCCTCGGGAGTGGGGCCACGGCTACGCCACCGAGGCGGGACTGGCCCTGGCCCGGTGGTCGTTCGAGCAGGGGCTCGAGGAGGTGATCTCGCTCGTCCGTCCGGCGAACAGGCGCGCCGCCGCGACGGTCGAGCGGATCGGCATGGAATGGGTCGGCGAGACGGACAAGTACCACCGGCTCCTGCTCCAGCAGTACCGCCTGCGTCCGGGCGACCTCCAGCAGTCCCGGTGACGTAGCCCGCCAGGCCGGCCCAGGTCACCGCTCGTGCACCGGCAATGTCCCGGCTAGGGTGATCTGAAAAGAATCCACCTGCTTCGGCAAGGCCAGCGAAGGTGACGCCGTGGGAGACAGCATGCGTCGGCGAGTCACCGTGCGGGTGACGGCGTGACCGGGACCATACCGTTGCGGGGACGGCGTCGCGAGCTCGCCGAGCTGGACGCGCTGGTGGAGCGGGCTCGTGCGGGCCGGAGCGATGCGCTGGTGGTCTGCGGTGAGGCCGGTGTCGGCAAGACCGCGATCCTGGAGCACGCCGCGGCGCGGATGGCGGCGGACGTCCGGGTCGAACGGATCGTGGCGTCCGAGTCGGAGATGGAGCTGGCCTACGCGGGCCTGCATCAGCTGTGCGGGCACATGATGGGGGCGGCCGAGCGCCTTCCGGCACCGCAGCGCGAGGCGCTCGAGGCGGCGTTCGGGCTGCGGCGGGCGTCCGCGCCCAGTCCCTTCCTGGTCGGGCTGGCGGTGCTCGGCCTGCTCACCGAGGCGGCGGGCGACCGGGCGATGTTCTGTGTCGTCGACGACGCGCAGTGGCTGGACGATGCGTCGGCGCGGGCGGTGGCGTTCGCCGCCCGGCGCCTGGACGTCGAGGGAATCGTCCTCGTGCTGGTCATGCGCACGGTCGGCGAGGTGTTCGGCGGGCTCCGGCAGTTGCCGGTCGAGGGCCTCGGAGACGACGACGCGCGCGAGCTGCTGCGCCTGGCGGCCCCCGGCGGCCTCGACGAACGCGTCCGCGACCAGCTGATCGTGGAGGCACGCGGCAACCCGCTCGCGTTGCGGGAACTGCCCCGGGCGCTGAGCCCGGCGGGGCTCGCCGACGGGTCCGCGCCGAGCGGCTCGATGCCACTGGAAAGCCGCATCGAGCAGAGCCTGGTCGCGCAACTCGAGCCGTTGCCGGAGTCGGCACGTCTGCTGCTGCTGCTGGCGGCGGCGGACCCGACGGGCGATCCCGAACTGCTGTGGCGCGCCAGCGCGGTACTGGGCGTCGGCCCGGACGACTTCGACGCCACCCAGGACGCCGACGCGCTGACGGTGCACACGCGCGTCGAGTTCCGGCATCCGCTCGTGCGATCGGCCGTCTACCGTGCGGCGTCGCCCGAGGACCGGCGCCGGGTCCACGCCGCGCTGGCCGACGCCACCGGCGCCGATCGCGACCCCGACCGCCGGGCGTGGCATCGGGCTCGCGCGACGCTGCGTCCGGACGAGCAGGTGGCCGCCGACCTCGAGCGGTCGGCGGTGCGCGCCCGGCGGAGCGGCGGGGCCGCGGCCGCGGGCGCGTTCTTGGAACGTGCGGCGGAGTTGACGCCCGAACCGGACCGTCGCGGGGAGCGGCTGATCGCGGCCGCGGAGGCCAAGCACGACGCGGGCGCGCCCGCGGCGGCCCTCCGCCTGCTCGACATCGCCGCCGAGCTGCCGCTTTCCGCGTTGCAGGAGGCATTGATCGCGCGGTTGCGCGCTCGTGCCGGGTACGCGCTCCGGCGCGACGGCAGCGGGGCACGGCTGCTGCTCGCCGCGGCACAGGGCCTGGAAGGGCTCGATCCGGTGCTGGCCCGCGACACCTACATCGAGGCGCTGGCGGCGGCCGTGTACGGCGGCCGTCTCGGTGACGCCGAGCAGGTGGCCGAGGTCGCGAACGCGATCCTGGAGGCGACCGACGGCGAGGAATCCGAGCGTGCGCGGGATCTGATCCTGCGCGGGCAGGCCCTCCTCGCCGCGAAGGGCCAGGAGGCCGCGATCGAGACGCTGCGGCGGGCGCAGCGCGCGTTCCTCGACGAGGCTCCGGACGCGCTGGAGCTGCACTGGATGTGGTTCGCCTCGCGCGCCGCGCAGGACCTGTGGGACGCCCGCGGGCTGCGCACGCTCGCGGATCGGCAGGTGGTGCTGGCCCGCGCCGACGGCGTGCTGACGGTGCTGCCGATCGCACTGAGCCTGCTGATGGTGGCGCAGACCGTCGACGGCGAGCTGGACGCGGCCGAAGCATCGTGCGACGAGATCGACGCCATCAAGGAGGTCACCGGCAGCCCTCTGCCGCAGTACGGGCGGATGTTCCTCGCGGCGTACCGGGGGCAGGCCGAGGAGACCGAGCGCCTGGCTGCGCAGATCCGTCTCGACGCGCAGGCCCGTGGCGAGGGCTACGGGTTGAGCGCGGTCAACTTCGCGGAGACCCTCCTCTACAACGGCCTGGGCCGCTTCGCCGAGGTGGTGGTCTCCGGTCGCCGGGAGTTGCCGTACACCCACGAGCTGAGCCACGCGATGCGGGTGCTGGGCGAGCTGGTGGAGGCGGCGGCGCACACCGGCGACACCGCGCTCGCCGAGCAGGCGTTCGAGCAGCTGGCCGGGGTCACACGGCCGGTCGGGACCAACTGGGCGCTGGCCGTGCTCGCGATGGCGAAGGCACAGGTGCGCGACGGCGACGAGGCCGAGGCGCTGTACCTGGAGGCGATCGAGCGCTTCGAGCGCGAGGGCATCCCGATCATGATCGGGCGGTGCCGTCTGCTGTACGGCGAGGAGCTGCGCCGCCGCCGTCGGCACGCCGAGGCGCGGGAGCACCTGCGGACGGCGCACGAGGTGCTGCTGCGCGTCGGCCTGAACGGCTTCGCCGACCGCGCCGCACGCGAGCTGAACGCCATCGGCGAGAACACCCGCGTACCCGCGCAGGGGGTGGTCGCATGGCTCACCGACCAGGAGCTCAACGTGGCCCGGCTCGCCCGCGAGGGACTCACGAACCGGGACATCGGCGCCCGGCTCTTCATCAGCGCGCGCACCGCCGAGTACCACCTGAGCAAGGTCTTCGGCAAGCTCGGCATCAAAGGCCGCGCCGAGTTGAAGACCGCGCTCGCCGACCTCGACCAGGCGGCGCCGGGCGCTTAGCGGACCATGCCGGCACGTGAAGCGGAGGAGTCCGTGCCCTTGGTCGTCACCGGTCTGGACCGCACATCCTGACGCGCTTTCCGGACATAATCAGCCTTGCCGGCAGCATTGACTGCGATGAGGGCGGGGAGCGGTGGACCAACGTGCACGCGGGGCCGGGCATACGGACCAGGTCGGACTGCTCGGGCGGGGAGCGGAGTGCGCTGCTCTCGACCGGATCATCGCGGCACTCCGTACCGGGGAGAGCCGTGTGCTGGTCGTGCACGGCGTCCCGGGCGTCGGCAAGTCGGCGCTGCTCGAGTATGCGGAGCGCGCGGCGACCGACATGCGGGTACTGCGGGCGGTCGGTGTCGAATCGGAGATGGAGCTGGCCTTCGCCACCTTGCATCAGCTGTGCGCTCCGCTCCAGGGACGGCTGAACGATCTTCCCGAGCCCCAGCGCGACGCGCTCGAGACGGCCTTCGGAATGCGGGCGGGCCCTTCGCCCGAACGCTTCCTGGTCGGGCTGGCGGTACTGAGCCTCCTGTCGGAGGCATCCGAGGAGGGCCCTCTGCTGTGCATGGTCGACGACGCGCACTGGATGGACCGGGCCTCGGCGCAGGTCCTCGGATTCGTCGCCCGCCGGATGCTGGCCGAGTCGGTCGCCCTCGTCTTCGGCTCCCGGGAACAGCGCCAGGAACTGCTCGGACTGCCGGAGATGGAGGTCACCGGGCTGCGCTACGCGGACGCCCACGCCCTCCTGGACTCGGCGACGCAAGCCCGGCTCGACCCGCACGTCCGAGAGCGGTTCGTGGCGGAGACCCAGGGCAACCCGCTCGCCCTGCTGGAACTGCCGCGCGAGCTGACCGTGACACAGATGGCGGGCGGTTTCGGCCTGCTGCACGCCGACTCGCTGCCCAGGCGGATCGAGCAGAGCTTCCAGACCCGAATCGAAGATCTGCCCGAGCGGACCCGCATGCTCCTGTTGGTCGCCGCAGCGGAACCCACCGGTGATCCGGCGCTGGTCCGGCGTGCCGCCGAACGGCTCGGGGTCACCCGGGCCGCAGCACTGGCGACCGGGACGGACGGGCTTCTCACGTTCGGGATGCGAGTGATGTTCCGCCACCCGCTCGTGCGATCCGCCGTTTACCGGTCGGCGAGGAAGAAGGACCGCCGGGCCGTGCATCTGGCACTGGCGGAGGAGACCGACGCGCAGGCCGATCCGGACCGCCGCGCCTGGCATCTCGCGTCCGCGACGACCGGCCCCGACGAGACCGTCGCCGCCGAACTGGAACGGTCCGCGGACCGGGCCCAGGCGCGCGGCGGACTGGCCGCCGCGGCGGCCTTCCTGCAGCGGGCCGTGGCCCTGACCGTCGACACCTCGCAGCGGGCCGAACGCGCCCTGGCGGCCGCCGACGCAGGCCTCCAGGCGGGCGACCTCGACGCCGCCCGCGAACTCCTCGACGTCGCCGCCCGGAACGCCCGGAGCGAGCTCCAGCACGCGCGCGCCCACCTCATCCGAAGCCACATCGCGTTCGCGACCGGCTTCAACGACAAGGGGCCGCCAATGCTCCTGGCGGCCGCGCAACGGCTGGAGCCCTTCGACATGGATCTGGCGCGCGAGACCTACCTCGTCGCCTGGGCCAGCGCGTCGTTCGGGGCGGGGAACCGGGACAGCCTCGTGGCGATCTCGCGGGCGATGCGGCAACTGCCGCGCCTCGCAGGGGAGCCGGGCGCGCTCGACCTCGTCCTCGAGGGCTACGCGCTGCTCATCACCGACGGGCGCAGAGCCGCGCTTCCCACGTTGCGCAGGGCGTTGGCCGCGATCGAGCACCACCCCATGAAGGACATCCTGAAGTGGGGCTGGGCGGCCTGCGGTCTGACCGCGCTCCTCTGGGAGGACCGCGTCATGCCCGAGATTCCCGCGAGGGCGGTCGAGGAGGTCCGGGCGGCCGGTGCCCTGACCGAGCTCCCCGTCTATCTCCACGCACTGGGCATACCGATCCTGTTGAGCGGCGATCTCGACGCGGCTGCCGTGATCGACGCCCAGTCCGAAGCGGCCGCCGCCGCGGCGGGCGTGCCCATGACGCGCCACACCCGGCTCCTGCTCGCGGCGATGCGGGGCCGGGAGGCCGAGGCCACGGCACTGATCGCCGCGACGATCGAGGAGGCGGGCGCCTCCGGTCAGCTGAACGGCGTCGCGTCCGCGCAGTGGGCGTCCGCAGTACTCCACAACGGCCTCGCCGACCATGAGCGAGCCTTGTCGGCCGCCCAGGCCACCATCCAGAGCGCCAATGTGATCGTCTCCCAATGGGCGCTGCCCGAACTCGTCGAGGCGGCGGTGCGCGTCGGGGACGAGAACGCCGCGCACGGTGCACTCGACGATCTGGCGGACGTGACGGAACCGTGCGACACGGACTGGGCTCAGGGGATCCTGACTCGCTGCCGAGCGCTGCTGAGCGACGACACCGCCGCGGCGGACCTCTACCTCCAGGCGATCGAGCGGTTGGACCGGACGCTGTTGCGCCCCGAACTCGCGCGCGCTCACCTGCTCTACGGGGAGTGGCTGCGCCGGAACCGGCGGCCGGCCGAGGCGCGGACCCAGCTGCGCACCGCCTACGAGATGTTCCAGTCGATCGGGATGGCGGCGTTCGCCGAACGGGCCCGCCGGGAGCTGCTCGCCACCGGTGAGACCGTCCGAAAGCGCAAGGACGAGACTTCGCCGAGTCACGCGCTGACGCCTCAGGAGGAGCAGATCGCGATGCTCGTGCGGGAAGGCTTCTCCAACCCGGAGGTCGGGGCCCGGCTTTTTCTGAGCCCCCGCACGATCGAATGGCACCTTCGCAAGATCTTCATCAAGCTCGGCATCAGCTCCCGCAGGGAGCTCTCCGATGCTCTGTCCCTGGGTGACTCCGCTCCGCACTGACGTGCGGAAAAGCCTCCGGCGAACCCCGGTGGGCCCCGTCCCCCCG
>NZ_SMKB01000249.1:0-10079 GCF_004348575.1 Actinomadura sp. 7K534 | reverse complement strand
CCGCCCACCCGTCCAGCGTGCACGCCCGCGACAGGCCGCCGCGCACCCCAAGGCCCGCGGCGGCGGGCGCGACGGCAAACGCGACCTGCCCGCGATCAGCACGGACGCGATGCGGGTGACGGTCCTGATCCCGGCGCACAACGAGGCCAAGCAGATCACCGAGACCATCGCCTCGCTGCGCCGCCAGGAACGGCCCCCCGACCACATCGTGGTGATCGCCGACAACTGCACCGACGCCACCGCCGCGTTCGCGCAGCTCTGCGGCGTCGAGATCGTCGGCACGCGCGACAACCGGCACAAGAAGGCCGGCGCGCTCAACCAGGTCCTGGACCGCCTCCTGCCGATCCTCGGGCCGGACGACGCGGTCATGGTGATGGACGCCGACTCGGCCCTCGACCCCGGCTTCATCCGGCACGGCGTCGACTACCTGGCCCGCGGCCGCTACGCCGCCGTGGGCGGCACCTTCACCGGCAAGCCCGGCGGCGGCGCGGTCGGCATGTTCCAGCGCAACGAGTACGCCAGGTACGCCCGCGACGTGCGGAGGCTGCAGGGCAAGGCCCTCGTCCTGACCGGCACCGCCACCATCTTCCGCGCGACAACGCTGCAGGAGGTAGTGGCCGCCCGGCGGGAACGCCGCCTCCCCGGCCTCCCGCACGTCTACGACGTCCGGGTCCTCACCGAGGACAACGAGCTGACCCTGGCCATCCTGCACCTGGGCTTCCGCATCCTGTGCCCGCCCGAGTGCACGCTCACCACCGAGGTGATGCCCACTTGGCGGGACCTGTCCAGGCAGCGGCTGCGCTGGAAGCGCGGCGCCCTGGAGAACCTCCTGGACTACGGCTGGACGCCGATCACCCGTCCCTACTGGGGACGGCAACTGCTCTCCCTGGTCGGAATCCTGGTGATCACCGCCTACCTGTCGTCCATCGCCTACTCGGCCATCTGGCTCGGCGGCATCACGATCAGCCCGATCTGGGCCGCCGTCACGGTGATCTTCATGGTGGAGCGCGTGGTGACCGTCCGCCGGCGCGGCGCTCTCCAGATGGCGCTCGCCGGCACGATCGTCGTCGAAATGATCTTCGACGTCTTCCTCCAGTTCGTCCAGGCCCGCGCCTTCTGGCAGGCGGCCTGGCGCAAAGAAAGGAAATGGTAGGTCATGTACAACACCCCACCGATCGGCGGCGTCGCAGCGGGCTTCGGCGGCGCCGCCGCGGCCTCGCCGTGGCTCGGTCTCCAGGCCCTCTGGATCGGCCTGGCCCTGTTCACCCTGGTCTCCGCCGGCCTGGCCGTAAAGCGCATCCTCCCCGCCCGCAGCAACTGACCCCCCGGACGGCCCCTGACGGCGTCAAACCCGTCAGGGCCGTCCGTCCTTCCAGTGGCCGCACAGCCGCGATCGGCCGAATCAACTACCGTTGCGGGGCACCGCTGATTGCGGGATTCCGGTCAAGGAGGAGCCCGGCGACGCCCCTCGCGTCGAGATCCGCGGTGACCTTTGAGCGACCCGCCGGACGTGAGGCGCGCCACAAGGTACCCCGCGGTCCCATGCGGCAGGTTCACAGGGTGTCCCAGTCGAGCCGACTGACTTACCGCCTTGCCAGAAAACCGCTCTGATCTGCCGTGACGCCAAATTCAGGCACCCACTCGGCACAGCACCTGACGCGACCGACCGGGGCTTCTATGGTGCCCACTCGCTCCCCAAGGCTCCGTTATGAGCGGCTTCGACACCGAGGCTCCGACCATGACGACATGAGACAGCAACCATGCCTTTCTCGGACACTCAAACCGGCCTCCACCCCCATGGGCCCTACGCTGGCCTCCGCTCAGCCGTAGGACGGCATGCTCATGCCCCCCCGAGAGAAGAGCCTCGACAATGCGCCGCACCAAGCTGCTCCTATGGGGACCGGTCGCGATAACCGTTGTGATCGACTTCTTCGCAATGACTTTCGCAGGGATCATCTCGAACACCCTGACCTCAAACGAAACACTGGTGTCACTGGTGTGGTGGGCCTGGCTGTTTCTCTTCACACTCTCGCTGGTGCTTCTCGGGTGCTGGGTGGCCTACTGGCGCCGTCTCCCCCCGACTGAAGAGCGCCCGTAGCCAGCCGGGGCCTGCTCGATCAATCGGGTCTGCCGATCGTCAGGTGCACCTCGATGCGAACCACCTGCGCCCCGCGCCGCAGCACCTCCCAGACCGGCGAGCCTCCGCCCCGGCCCTGATGAGGCGTCAGATCAGGGGATCACGTCGGCCGTGATCGTTGTGGACGCCTTGCGGCAGGTTGAGACACGGCCGCTCGCGCTGGACTGGGCCGCGCTGCTGCTGACACAGCGCCAACCGTTGACGGTGGCCAGGCCCGCGGAGCCCTGCTTCGGCGTGCCCGGCGCGAAGTAGCCGCGGAAGACGGTCAATACCGTCGCGCACGTCGTCCGGCCGCTGAGAACACCGACCGCGAGGATCTCACCGTTGACCGCCTTCACCTCTCCGCAGTTCGTCCGAGGTCCGACCAGTTTCGGCCCGCTCCGTGAAGGAGTCGGTGAGTCCGGCCTCGGCCGTGAAGGCTCCGGCGAATCGACGGGGATGGACGGCGCGACGGCGGGAGTGGCCGGGACGGATGAGCCGGGCGGAGTCGAGGACACTGAGACGGCCTCGGGCCGCCCGTCGCCCTGGCATGCGGCCAGGGCAAGGGGAAGCACGGTCAAGGCTGCGAGAAGGCATGGACGCACAAGACTCCGCCGACCGATTCCAAGATCGCCAGAGCCTCTCACGCGCCCGGCAGGCGGGCACCCGTGAGATGACCGAGCGAGCCACCACAGCCGCCCATGGAGGCCCACATACAGACGGCCGGCCACGATAAGAACGGCCCCTGACAGCATTGATGCTGGTCAGGGGCCGTTCTCTATGGTGTGGCGGGTGCAGGGTTCGAACCTGCGTAGGCTAAGCCGACGGATTTACAGAGAGACCACAATAGAGGTACAGCGCAGTCGCTGACCTGGGGCAAAGCCTCTGTTCAGATACCCACGATGCTCCACCGTCCCGCGCATGTTCCGTAAGCAGTTGAGCGGCGCTCACCCGGACGAGGCGCGCCTTGGGCACAAACGATCCAGGCCGTCATGCAATCCACAGCGACCGGTGTCGGCCGTTGGTGCAGGTGGAGGGTGACAGTGCGTCCGTGGAGGGTTACCTTCGGAACATGCCTGAACTCGTACTGTCTGCGAGCGACGATCACGTCCAGCGTCTAGCCAAAGAACGGGATCCCATTCGAGCCATTATTGAGCTCATCTGGAACGGGATCGACGCTGAGGCAGATCGAGTCGATGTCAATTTCGAGCGCGATCACTTGGATGCCATAACGCGCGTCTTTGTCCAGGACTGGGGTCATGGCATCAGTGTCGACGAAGTCGAGCAAACCTTTGGCGAGATCGGGAATTCATGGAAGTCCCGCAGCAAACGCAGCAAGCATGGCAAACGAAGGCTTTGGGGAAGCAAGGGCGAAGGACGACTCCACGCATTTGCACTCGGTGACCGCGTGGAGTGGATCAGCGTTGCCCGCGATAGCGTAAAGAAGCGCTGGCGTCTTACCATAAAGGGGGACCGTACGGATCGGGGCCGATTTGCTTACGAGACGGTCGAGGTAAGTCGAAAGGAAGCCCTAGGAACAGTCTTCATCGCGCACAACGACTCACAATTTCAAGCCGTTCAACGTCTAGATTCCGACCGAGCCAGAGCGAGCATAGCAGCAACTTTTGCTCCCTTCCTCTTGAATAATCCATCGGTACAGCTCAACTATGACGGCACACCCATAAATCCAAGCGAGCAAATCGCAGATGATAAAACTATGGAGAGAGTCGTCGAGTCGGAAGAAGGAAGCTTTACCTACTCTCTACGCCTAATCGAATGGAAGGCCGGCAGACATCACTCCATCTATTATGGCGAGTCCACCGACCATGCCATCTTCGAGCATGACGCAAAAGACATTGAGCCTAGATATAACTTCTCGTTGTATGTCGCCTGGCCTGGTATCGGCGATTCGTCAAGCGAGATCGCACTCGGCGATCTGGCTCCTTCCCCCTATGCGGAGCTAGTTCGCGACGTCAAGAGTGCTATCCGTGAATATTTCACGTGGCGACGTCGGCAGGATCGGCGAGATCAGATAGAGATCTGGAAAAAGTCCGGAGTCTACCCCTACAAGGAGCCCCCTCAGAGCGAGGCCGAGAAGGTAGAGCGAGCGACATTCGATCTCATATCTGGCACCCTGAGTGCCCACATCGCCCAGGCCAAGGCAAGCGCCAGCCTAACTCTTCACCTACTCCAGAACGTAATACGTCACGAACCAGAGTCACTACTAAAGATACTGCACGAAGTCCTAGCACTCCCTCCCAGCGACAGAGAGGCTCTGACTGAACTCATTGAATCGACCTCACTGAGCAATATTATTCGATCAACATCTAAAGTTGCAGACCGTGGCCGTTTCTTGGTAGCACTGGACCACATCATTTACGACACGGTCGGCTCTAAGCACGTCGAAGAAAAAGACCACCTTCATCGGATGCTCGAAAAGGAACTGTGGGTATTCGGCGAAGAGTACAATGTCATGCGCAGTGAGCGTGGACTTACAGAGGCTCTACGGACACACCTCAGACTATCCGGACTCCCCACGGATAAAGTGAGGCCTGTGCAGACCCCAGAAGGCAAGGGCGGCCGCCTGGACCTGCATTTGGCAGTCTCCAAAAGAGAGCACGGTCGAGTTAGGCACCTCGTTGTTGAACTCAAGGCGCCAGGCATAACGATTGACCGAAAAGAACTCGATCAAGTCGAGGATTACGCCAACACGATAATCACCGAACCACGCTTCCGCAACGGGTCTTCCACTTGGGACTTCATTCTAGTCGGCAGCAAGCTTGGCGGTACGGCACGAAATCGAGTGCATGCGGAAGGCGTCAGGCGCGGCCTTTTCCACGACCCCCCGGTGCGCGATGAGGCACAGCCCCGAGTGCAGGCGTTCGTACGCACCTGGCGAGAGATCATAGACGAGAACCGCTCACGTCTGGAGTTCTTCTCCGATGCGCTCGCACATGATCCGTCGCTCCCCGAGTCGCTGGCATACCTAAGAAAGGCACATGCAAAGTCGATCCCGGATTCACTTCGTGATGACCCTGGTTCCGAAGAGACACCAACCGGGTGAGCATGCTAAAGATTCTTTTTACCCGTATTACTGAGAGGCCTCCCCGCATCAGCGAGAAGGCCTCCGGTCAGACAAATCTCTCTACTATTCTATATAGAAAAATCCCGGCTTAGGGTGCATTAGGAAGTCGTGGTGGGAGATGTTCCAGGCGTAGGCGCCGGACATGGAGAAGGCGACTAGGTCGCCTACGGCGATGCGCTCTGTGGGGACCTCGCGTGCGAAGACGTCCTTTGGTGTGCAGAGTTGGCCGACGAGGGTTACGGGTTCGTCGGTGGCCGTGGGGCCGTCGCCGTTGCGGGGCAGGACGGTGAACGGGTGGTTGTGTTGCTTGGTGACGGGTGTGCGAATGTGCATGGTGCCGCCGCGTAGGACTGCGTACCGCTGGCCGTGTGCCTTCTTTACGTCCAGTACCTCGGTGATGTACCACCCGGCGTAGACGCTGATGGAGCGGCCCGGTTCGATGCGCAGCGTTTCGCCCGGCTCGGCGAGCGCGGCGACGTCGGCGCCGTACTGCTTCCAGTCGAATCGGGTGTCAGGTGTGCTGTAGTCGACGGCCATGCCGCCGCCGACGTTGAACTCACGCGGCCCGGTGTGGCCGATTCTGTCGAGCCATGCGCGGCCCCACGCGAGGATCTCGGCGGACTGGGCAACCATGGCGGACGCGTCCAGGCCGGACGCCAAGTGCGCGTGGATGCCGCGTAGGCGCAGGTGTGGCGAGGAGGTCAGGATCTCGGTGCAGGACTCCATCAGTTCGGGGTCCATGCCGAACGGTCCGCTCATGGCGAGCGCTACGCCGCTGCGGTCGCCGGCGAGGTTGAGGCGTAGCAGGATGTCGACCTCACGTCCGGCCGCCTGGGCGATCTCGGCGAGGCGCGATAGCTCGTACGGGCTTTCGACGTGGATGCGCTCGACGTCAAGGGCGAGCGCTTGACGGAGTTCGTCATCGGTCTTGCCTGGCCCGCCGAACGCCAGACGTGCATCCGGCAGCGCCTCGCGCACGTGCGCCAGCTCGCCGCCGGACGCGACCTCGATGCCATCCATGTACGGGGCGAGTGCGCGCAGAATCGGCGCATCCGGATTGGCCTTCGCGGCATAGAAGATCTCCGGCGCACCGGGTGCCGAGAGCGCTGCCTTGACTTCGGCCGCGTGCTCGCGCAGCGCGGCAAGGTCGTAGACGAACGCGGGTAGCTCGCCCTTGCCGGCAAGGGTCTGGGCGTGGTCTTGGACTAGGCGCGTGATCATCGGGTGTGATCTCTCCGGTTGTCAGGCGAGCGGGAATTCGTACTGGGCCGTGAGGTAGTGGGCGGGCGCGACCGTGACCGTCACCTCGACGGCCCGGCCCTCGGCGGTCATGCCGACGTGCGTGATCTGGATGACCGTCCGTTCGGGACTGATCTCCAGCGCCCGCGCTTCGGCGTCGGTGGGCAGGCGGCTAGGGGTGATCCGTTCGCGCGCCGTGACTTGCGGGTAGCCGAGTTCGGCGAGCGCGCTCTTGACCCCACCGACGATCACCGGCCCGTCCTCTTCCAGGACAGTGCCCTCGGCGATGTCGAGGGGGAACCAGCTTTCGTTGATCCGAACGGGGATGTCACTCGCGAGTAGGCGACGGCGACGGACAAGGCAGTTCGCCTCGCCGGTCGGCACGCCAAGTGTCTCGGCGACGTCCGCCGACGGTTCGGCACGCTCGGTGGTGATCTCGTGCTTGGGATCCAAGCCCAAGGCGCGAACCTCGGCGTCGAACGCGCCGCGGGCGCCCTGGTTCTCGCGTGTCGCCCGGTCGTAGCGGGCAGGTGAGTGGAGCATCGGCGGAAGCCAAGTGACCATGGTTCCCCGTCCCTGCCGAGGACGGACCATGCCCTCGGCCGCGAGTACCTGCATTGCCCGGTTCACCAAGCTACGGGAAGCCCCGTACCGCTCGGCAAGCTCCGGCTCGGCCGGCAGGACGGACCCCGTTGGGTACCGGCCGTCGATGATTTCTCCCCGGATTTTCGCGGCGATGTCGCGGAACCCGTGGCGCTCCGATGTGGCCATCTACCTGCTCCTCTCCACTGTCGACCCGCTGTCTACTCGCTGTCTTAGGTCCACCTAACCAGAGCAGACGCCAAACGCCAAACGATTGATGCCTCTTGACATCCGCTCCAGAGTGACCACAATCGAAGGTACGTCAAACGCCAAACGTTTGGCGTATCACTCGATCTGAGGAGTGGCCAGATGTTCCCGCAGAAGTCCAGCAACATCCCGCAGTGGCTCGCCGGCATCGCGGTCGCGATCTTCGCGATCAACAACCCGGAGAAGGCCGCCGCGCTGGTCAACCAGGTGATCCACGCGATCACGACGTTCTCGGGCTCGCTGGGCTGACCGGCGATGACGACCCGCATCCCGAACCCGCCGCCCCTCGGTGCACAAGCCACCAAGCACGCCGCCGAGGGCCGC
The DNA here is from genome assembly GCF_004348575.1 of Actinomadura sp. 7K534. Classification (NCBI taxonomy): domain Bacteria; kingdom Bacillati; phylum Actinomycetota; class Actinomycetes; order Streptosporangiales; family Thermomonosporaceae; genus Actinomadura; species Actinomadura sp. 7K534. Next base: position 2,466 of record NZ_SMKB01000249.1, on the reverse strand, counting down.
CCTACCCACCAACCGCTCACGGCCCGCATGGAGGACCGCATGCCTGTTACCCCGTCCGCTCTGTCGCTGGTGGACCTGGTGACCGAACTCGGCGAGCGCGGCGACTGCCGGCACGACCCCGACCTGCACATGGGACCGGACGCGTTCGAGTCCGAGCCGATCGCCGAGCGTCTGGCCCGGCAGGACGTGGCGCGGCAGGTGTGCGAGGACTGCCCGGTGTGGGACCTGTGCCTGGACTACGCGCTGCGCATCCGCCCCACCTGGGGTGTGTGGGCGGGCTACCTGCCGCGTGAGCTGGCAGCGCTGCGCCGCGAGGCCCGGACCCTGCCCGCCGCGGACCTGGGCGAGGTGGCGTGATGTTCGGCGCCGACCCGCACGCCCGTACCCGCGTGCTGATCGCACTGGTGTTCCTCGCACTCGCCGGCGCGGTGCTGCTGCTCGGAGGGGTCCAGTGAAGACCCGCCCGACCGGCCTGCCCGCCGAGGTCGACAACGCCGCCGCCCTCGACACGCCCCCCGGCAAGGAAGGACCGGCCCGCCCCATGAAGTCCGTGACCTACACCCACCCCGATGTGTTCACCACCGGTGTCTCCGAGGGATGGGCCGACGCCGAAACCGACCCGGCCCGCATCGACTGGACGGCCCGGCAGGCGGCCGCCGCGATCCCCTTCGAGGTGGTCGACGGGCGGCCGGTCAACCCGTGCGAGCGCACGCCAGTGCGGTACGGCCGTAACGAGCTGGGGCACTGGGGCGAGGCGCTGGCCGCCGATGCGCTGGTCTCGGTGACCGACCGCGGCGGCCGCCGCTGGATCCTCATGGTGGAGCGCGCGGACGGGCACGGCTGGGCACTGCCCGGCGGCCACGTCGACCCCGGCGAGACCCCGGCCGCCGCCGCGGTCCGCGAGCTGGCCGAAGAGACCGGCCTGACGCTGCCCGCCGCGCACTGGACGGCGACCGCGCCGCGGTACGTCCCCGACCCCCGCGCCTCGGATGAGGCGTGGATGGTCACCGTGCTGTGCACCGCCCACCTCGGCGCCCTCGACCGCGGCGACTTCCCGCCGGTGGCCGGCGCCGACGACGCCCGCCGCGCCGAATGGGTCCGCGCCGACACCTACCCGGCGCTGGTCGACCACCTCACCGACGTCCACGGCGGCCGGGTGTTCGCCGCGCACGTCGCCATGCTCCGCAACGCCCTCGCCCCCGCCGCCCACGACACCCCGAAAGCGAGGTGATCGGCATGTTCGTGTTCAACGACCGCCAGGACCGTGACCGCGCATCGGACGGTGTGAGCCGGTACGGCGTCTACCTGCGCCGCTACCCCAAGCTGTTCGCGTCCCTGGACGAGGACGGAACGGTGACCGGTGACCCGGCCGTGTTCGCCGCCGCCGCGTGGCAGGTGGCCACGTCGCCGGTCATGGCGCCGCCCTACCTGGGCTGGACGGCCGAGCGTCTGCAGTCGGTCGCCCTGACCCACAGCGAGGTCGATTCCGCGCTGATCGCTCGCGTGCTGTTCGCGGTGCCGCGCCCGTCCGCGCTGGCCTCCGTGGCGGGGTTCGGCGACTGGGACCGCGGCGACCGGTGGAACCGCGGCTACCACATCCCCTACCACGACCGGCTCTCGCGCCGCCCGGCGATGCTGACCACCACTTTGCTGGCGTTCCACATCCCGGCCGCCGAGCTGCACACCCCGGCCGACGCGCCCGAGCGGCTCACCGTGGCCGACGCCAAAGCGTCGGTCAAGCGGCTGGCCGCACTGCTGGACGCCCGGTGCGCCCCCGTCCTGGTTGCCCTCGACGGGTTGGGGGTGGCCCGGTGATTACCGCCCTGCTCATGCTCGCCGCACTGCTGGCCGCGGTGTGCTGGCTGTGCGCCTCACCGGTCCGGCTGGCCGCCGCCGGTGGCGTGCTGCTGGTCACCCACCCGGCGCCGACCTTCGCCCTGACCGCCGTGGCCGCTGTGGCGCTGACGGTGGCCGCCGCGGTGTTCACCGTCCGGACGGTGCGTGCCGAGGGCTGGCACCTGGTCACCGTCCAACGCCCCAACCTCGCGCCCGCATCGGTGGGGGGTGTGACGGCATGACCCGCCGCCGTAGCTCCGCGCGGTTCTTCGACCCGGCCGGCACCCGGTACGGGATCCCCACCTGGCCGTGGCGCATGGCACCTGAGCATCTGCGCACCCGCCGCCAGCTCACCGCCGAGGGCCTGCGCCCCGGAGGTCAGGACATTGCCGGACAGGTGCTGTGGAACTCCCGCCGCTACCGGAAGGGAGTGCGCGCCGCCTACCTGTACGACGTGCGCCTTGCGCTGCCCAAGCGCGTCCCCACCGACCGGCAACGCGTGGCCCTGGGCAAGGCGCTGGCCGCCCGCCGCTTGTGCCCGACCTGCCGACGCGACGCCGGTTACGTCCTGCCCCGCCACCTCGGCGAGTGCCTGGACTGCGCCGACGCCCTCGACGCACACGACCCCGC
>NZ_SMKB01000248.1:0-10152 GCF_004348575.1 Actinomadura sp. 7K534 | reverse complement strand
CCCCAGCCCCGCACCCCGGCAGGGCTGGATCGGGACAACACGCCTTAGTCAAGGAGGCGTCCATCATGTCGGGCGATCACCACACCATCGAACTCCCTAGCACCCTGGCCCCTGCCCCATCCAACGGCACCCCGACCCACGGCCCCGCGACCAACGGAACGGCGGCCCACGACCTCCGCACACTCGACGAGCCCACCGCGTCACTGCTGGGCGAACTGACCCTGCCCGCCGAACGGGAGTCCGTGCCCCATGCGCGGCGCTTCAGCCGGTCGGTGAGCACCGTCTCCGGCGTCGGCCACATCGCCGACGACGCCGAGGTCCTGGTCTCCGAACTGGTCACCAACGCCGTCCGGCACGCGCCGGTCCCCGGCTCCGCGCTCATCCTGAAACTGCTCCGCACGGGCACCAGGCTCCGCATCGAGGTCCACGACGAGAGCGCCGCGGTGCCGCGGCCGCGCCCCGTCGACCTCATGGAGGAGACGGGACGGGGCTGGTTCCTCGTCGCGGTCCTGGCGGAACGGCACGGCACCGACCACACGCCCTCCGGCAAGTCGGTGTGGTGCGAGGTGCGGGCCTGGCCACGGGACGAGCACCCCGGACACTGAGCCGTCCCCTCGCAGATCCCCGGTTCAGCGATGGGAGGCGCGCCATGTCCGGTGACTACTACCGCTCGGACGGGAGCCGCGCCACGGCCGAGGAGGCCCAGCGGCTGCTGCTGGACGTGCGAGGACGCCTGCTCGCGCAGGACGTCATCCGCGTCGGCGCCGTCACGGTGGTCGTCTCGACCTGGTTCACCGTGATCGACCTCGGGCTGGCCGCCAACGGGCGGCCGCTGCTGTGGCAGACGATCGTGTCCGACACCACGATGCACGCCGACATCGGGCAGTACACGACGCGCGACAAGGCGGTGCGCGGGCACGCGCAGGCGGTCTCGATGATCACGAGCCGGCTGCGCGGGCTGGTGGCGCGCGCGGCCCTGGACGAGGCCCGGTCCTGAACCGTGCCCGCGGGGCCGGCGCGGGACCGAGCACGGCACGAGTACGAGCGAGAGCACGGCGGACGAGCACCGCACGAGCGGCGAGCGCATGCCCGGAAACGGGCGTGCGCGAGCGCAGACGAAGACGAAGTGACCGAGCACGGGCCGGAATCCGCGGTCCGGTTCCCCGCATGAGGTTGTGATCTGAATGGTCGCCGAAGGTCGGCAGGCGGACCCCCACGCGGCCGCCGCGAGAAGCAAGCCCCCGGACCACCCGTCCGGCCGCAAGGGACGCCGCAGGCGGTCCATCCGCCTGCGGATCACGGCCCTGCTGCTGGTGCCGCTGGTCTCCCTCATCACCCTGTGGGCGTTCGCCGCGAACCTCACCCTCGGTGACGCGTTCGACAAGTACGACTTCTCCACCACCTACGACAAAGTGGGGCTTCCTGGCATCTACCTGGTGAACCACCTCCAGGCGGAACGCTCCCTCAGCGTCGTCGCGCTCGCCACCGGCGACGCCGGGGCCCAGAAGAAGCTCGCCGGGCTGCGGCAGCGCGTCACCGGAATCGAGAGGTCGTTCCGCTCGACCGCCCTGTCGCCCGAGGCCCGCGACGCCGCCGAACCCGAGACGAAGGAGCGGCTCGCCACCGCGCTGAAGGCGCTGGACACACTGCCCGAACTGCGCGCCGAGGTCGACTCCGGCGACGTCGAGCCGCTGAAGGTCATCAACGCCTACAGCGCCGTCCTCGACGAGGTCATCAAGGTCTTCAACGGCCTGGTGACGGTCAACGACGTCGCGATCGTCACGCAGGGCCGCGCGCTGATCAGCATCGGCAACGCCCGCGCCAACATGCTCCGCCAGGACTCGCTCGTCACCGCCGCGATGGCGCGCAACGGGCGGCTCACCCCGGCCGAGCACACCGCGTTCGTGCAGTGGGCGGCGGAAGGGCGGCGGCAGTTCGAGGCGGGCCTCGCCGACCTCAACGACGAACTCCGCGGGCCGCTGCAGAAACTCGCCGCGTCCGACGAGTACAAGCGGTTCCGCGCGGCCGAGACGGCGATCGTCCAGGTCCGCGACGACCGGCTGCCCGCCGAGGCGGCGCAGTGGCAGGCCACCACCCAGCTCCTGTCGGAGGCGTGGGCGCAGCAGGTCACCCAGGCGAGCCTCGCGCTCAACGAGATGGCCGAGCCGATCGGCGAGCAGATCGTCATGCGGCTCGTCCTCGCCGGCGGGTTCGGGCTGCTCGCGGTCGTCGGGTCGATCATCCTGTCGCTGCTGGCGGCGCGCAGCCTGTCCCGGGAGCTGCGCGGCCTGCAGCGCGCCGCGCTGAACCTCGCCGAGGACCGGCTGCCCAGCGTCGTCGCCCGGCTGAGGCGCGGCGAGGAGGTCGACGTCGAGGCCGAGGCGCCGCCGCTCGTCATCGGGAAGACCCGCGAGGTCGCGAGGGTCGGCGACGCGTTCACGAAGGTGCAGCACACCGCGATCGACACCGCCGTCCGCGAGGCGTACCTGCGGCAGGGCATCAGCCGCGTGTTCCTCAACGTCGCGTGGCGGAGCCAGTCGCTGCTGCACCGCCAGCTGCGGATGCTGGACGAGATGGAGCGCAGCGCGTCCGACCCGAAGGCCCTGGAGGACCTGTTCCGCCTCGACCACCTCACCACCCGCATGCGCCGGCACGCGGAGGGCCTGGTCATCCTGTCCGGGACGTCCCCGGGCCGCGGCTGGAGCCGGCCCGTGCACGTCGAGGACGTGCTGCGCGCCGCGATCGCCGAGGTCGAGGACTACAAGCGCGTCGAGGTCGTCGTCGTGTCCGGCCAGGCCGCCGTGATCGGCGAGGCCGTGGCCGACATCATCCACCTGCTCGCCGAGCTGATCGAGAACGCCACGGTGTTCTCGCCCGCGCCCACCGAGGTGCTGGTCCGCGGCGAGATGGGCGCCAACGGGTTCGCCGTCGACATCATCGACCGCGGCATCGGGCTCGACCAGTCCGAACTCGACGCGCTCAACCTGCGGCTCTCGCGGCCGCCCGAGTTCGACCTGGCCGTCACCGACCGGCTCGGCCTGTTCGTCGTCTCCCGGCTCGCCGGCCGGCACGGCATCAGGGTCGCGCTGCAGCCGTCCCTGTACGGGGGCGTCAGCGCGGTCGTGCTGATCCCGCGCCGCCTCATCGTGGACGTCGACCAGCCCGACGACGAGGACGGCGCCGTCCCGGGAGACGTTCCCGTCGCGCGGGCCAGGCCCGTCCACGAGAACGGCTCCGCGCCCGCGAACGGGGCGGCGAAGGCGTGGCCGACGCCGTCGTCGTCCTCCTCCACGGCGATGCTCAACGCACCGACGCCGTTCGACACGTCCGCGCCGCCCGAGGACACGTCCCCCACGATGTGGGACGGCGCCACACCCTCGTGGGACACCTCAGCACCGGCCTACGACCCCGCGCACGACCCCGCGCACGACGCGGCGCAGGTGCAGGGCACCGCGCCACCCGACACCCCGGCGTCCTCCTCGGACCGGCCGGGCTACGACGCGACGGTGGGGTTCAACGCACCGGCGTCCTTCCAGGACCAGCCGTCGTACGACGGGACCGAGACCCCGCCGTCGTACGGGACCCCGCCGTCGTCCGCGTACGGCCCGGCACAGTACGGGGAGGCCGGGACCGCCTTCGACGCCACGCGCCAGTTCGGGCAGCCCGGGCCCCAGCAGTACGGCCAGGGCTACGGCGCGCCCGCGTCCTTCGGCGAGGCCCAGGCGCATTCGGGCGGCGGGCGCGCCCCGCTCCCGCGCCGCGTCCGCGGCGGGAACCTGGCGCCGCAACTCCGCGACGAGCAGCCGTTCGCCGCGCCATCGGCCCAGGACGACGCCGTCGCCGCCTGGGAGGAACGTTCAGCGGAGGCGTCCCGCGACCTGTTCGCCTCCCTGCAGGCGGGCTGGCTCCGCGGCAGGGACGAGGACGAGGGACCCGGGGACGCCATGGAGGGAAGATCATGACCCAGCAAGTCGCGGCCGAGCTGAACTTTCTCCTCGACGATCTCGTCGACCGGGTGCCGCAGATCCGCAAGGTCGTCGTCCTGTCCCGGGACGGGCTCGTCATGGGCATGTCCCGCGGCGTCGGCCGCGAGGACGCCGAGTACCTGGCGGCCCTCGCCGCCGGGTTCCACAGCCTCGCGATCGGCGCCAAGCCGCAGCTGGAGTCCGGCGAGATCCGGCAGACGCTCGTCGAGATGGAGAACGGCCTGTTCTTCGTCGTCCCCGCCGGCGCCAACAGCTGCCTCGCCCTGATCAGCGAGGTCGGCGCCAACGCGGGCCTCGTCGCCTACGAGATGACGATGCTGGTCAAGCGGGTCGGGAGGCAGCTGTCCACCGGTCTCAGGCAGGGCGGGCCCGGCCCCGGACACAGGTGACCCGCGATGGACCCGAGCGAAACGCCCGGCGCCCCCAGGGGGCCGGGCCGGGAACGGTGGCTGGACGCCGCCGCCGGACCCATCGTCCGCCCCTACGCGGTGACGCGCGGCCGCACCCAGCCGACCGGCGAGCCGCTGGACATCGTGGCGATCCTCGTCGCGACCGGCCGGCCGCCCGCCGAACCCGGCCGGCTGTCCCGCCAGCAGCGCCGCCTGCTGGCGCTCTGCCGCCGCCCGCACGCCCTCGCCGACCTCGCCTCGGACCTGGACCTGCCGCTCGGCGTGATCCGGGTCCTGGTCGGCGACCTGCTCGACTCCGGCCTCGTGGACGTCCAGCGGTGGTCCACGCCGGCCGGCCAGCCGTACGTCCAGCCGCACACCGACCAGAACCTGCTCAGGAGGGTGCTCGATGAACTCCGCGCGCTCTGACCCCCCGCCCGACGCCACCGAGGAGCATGACGACCGGGCGGACGGTCCGCGGGTCGCGTTGAAGATCCTTGTCGCCGGCGGGTTCGGCGTCGGGAAGACGACGATGGTCGGCGCGGTCAGCGAGATCCGGCCGCTGCGGACGGAGGAGGCGCTGACCGACGCGAGTATCGGCGTCGACGACCTCGACGGGCTCGGGTCCAAGACCACCACGACCGTGGCCATGGACTTCGGCCGGATCACGCTGCGCGACGGCGTCGCGATCTACCTGTTCGGGACGCCCGGCCAGGAGCGGTTCTGGTTCATGTGGAACGAGTTGTCGCGCGGGGCGCTCGGCGCGGTCGTGCTGGCCGACACGCGGCGGCTGATGGCGAGCTTCGCGTCGATCGACTACTTCGAGCAGAAGGGCACGCCGTTCGTCGTCGCCGTCAACTGCTTCGACGACGCCGACCGCTACGACCCGCCGGAGATCAGGATGGCGCTGGACATCGATCCGCACGTGCCCGTGCTGCTGTGCGACGCGCGGCAGACCGTGTCGGCCAAGCAGGTGCTGGTCGCGCTGGTCGAGCACGCGCTGCGGCTCGCCAGCGGCCCGTCCTCGACGAGCCCGCGGGCCTGGCGGACCCCGGCCCCCACCCGCGACGGCTAGCCGTTCTGGCCCTCCTCCGGCTGCGGGGGGCCCATGATGATCTCGTCCACGCCGACGTCGTGGCCGTTCGTGCAGCGGACCTGCGACTGGACCGCCGCGCCGCAGCCGGCGTGGGTGAGCATGACCTGGCGTCCCTCGTCGCCGGGCAGGTAGGTTTCGCCCCACTCCATGAGCCCGACGAGGGTGGGCGCGAGGTCCTGGCCCATCTTCGTCAGGTGGTACTCGTAGCGCGTGCGCTGCCCCGGTTCCTGGTAGGGCTCCCGGCTGAGCAGGCCGGCCTTGACGAGGTGGCGCAGGCGTGCGGTCACGGCCGACTCGGTCATGGCGAGGTTGCGGACGAAGTCGCCGAAACGGTTGGTCCCGAAGTACGCCTCGCTGAGCACCAGCACCGCCGACGGCGGGCCGAGCGCGGCGAGCGTCCTCGCGACCGGGCAGTTCTGCATCGACCAGGCGTCGCGGTCGGCGAAGTGCCCCTCAAGTGCGATTGTCACCCCTCCACTATAAACCTGCTGACTTCGCTTGACCAAAGTCAGCCCGCTCGCTAGCCTCCCTGACTATGGTGGAACAAAGTCAGGTACGCCCACGGCCGGTGCTCGCGGTGCTCTCCGTCGCCTCCTTCATGGCGGGCCTCGACCTGTTCATCGTCAACGTCGCCTTCGACGAGATCGGGCGCGACTTCACCGGCGCGTCCATGGCCGACCTGTCCTGGGTCCTCAACGCCTACGCGATCGTCTTCGCCGCGCTGCTCGTCCCCCTCGGCCGCCTCGCCGACCGGTACGGACGCAAGCCCGTCCTCATCGCCGGGCTCGTCGTCTTCACCGCCGCGTCCCAGGCGTGCGCCATGGCCCCCGACCTGTGGTCGCTCGTCGGCTTCCGCGTCCTGCAGGCCGTCGGCGCCGCCGCGCTCATCCCCACCAGCCTCGGCCTGCTGCTGTCGGCGTACCCGGCCGCGCGCCGGGGCGGCGCCGTGCGGATCTGGTCCGCCTCCGCCGCGCTCGCCGCCGCCGCCGGGCCCGTCGTCGGCGGCGTCCTCGTGGACGTCTCCTGGCGCCTGGTCTTCGAGATCAACATCCCGATCGGGATCGCGGTGACGCTGCTCGCGCTGCGCTACGTCCCCGACTCCCGCGAAGGCGCCACCGCCCGCATCCCCGACCTGCCGGGGACCACGGTCTTCACCCTCGCCGTCGCCGCCCTCGCCCTCGGCCTCGTGAAGATCAACGACTGGCCGGGCGAGCAGACCGCCCTCGTGGTCGGCGCCGCGCTCCTCGCCGTCGCCTGGTTCTGGCTCCGCTCCCTGCGGCACCCCGCGCCGGTCATCGAGCCGTCCCTGCTCGCCGTGCGCACCTTCTCCTGGTCGAACGTCACCGTGCTGCTGTTCAGCGTCGCGTTCGCCGCCAACCTCCTGCTCGGCGTCCTCTGGATGCAGCAGATCTGGGACTACTCGCCCATCAGGACCGGGCTCGCCGTCGCGCCCGGCCCGCTGATGGTCCCGGTCATGGCGATCATCGCCGGCAAGATGGCCGCCGCACGCGTCCCCGCCGGTCTGATCACCGCCGTCGGGTGCACGCTCTGCGCCTTCGGCGTCGCCCTGATCGCGATGAGCCTCGGCCCGGCACCGGCCTACACCACCGAGCTGCTGCCGGGCTGGCTCATCGGCGGAGTCGGCGTCGGCCTCGCCCTCCCCACCATCCTCTCCGCCGCCGCCGTCGACCTGCCCGCGCACCGCTACGCCACCGGCAGCGCCGTCGTCAACATGAGCCGGCAGATCGGCACCGTCCTCGGCGTCAGCCTCGCCGTCGCCGCCCTCGGCGCCCCCATCGGCTACACCGAAGCACACGACGCCTACGTGAACGCCTGGCTGATGGTCGGCGGGTTCATGGTGATCGCAGCCATCACCGCCCTTGGCATGAACCCGCGCCGACCGCAGCCCTCCCCCACCGTCCCCGACACAGAAACGGAAGTGGTCGCCCGCGCCTCATAACCGAAAGACCCGGGCCGCGGGCGAAGCCTTGACCCGGACCGAAAGGTTCGGTTCGTCCGCAGATCCCGAATCACAGCGGGCACCTTCATCCGGAGAAGGTGCCCGCTGTATTTATTTGTTTTTCTGGGGGTTGAGCGCCCGGGGGGCGCTCAACCCCCAGAAAAACGTGCGATCGCTGCATCGCTCCGTCTCGGCCGGGGGCCTCGCTGCGCGATCAGGTTCCTCGCAGGCTCGGAACCTGCCTTCGGACGCGATCGCGGTGGTTTTGGTCGTTGCGGGGTTGCTGTGGTGGCTGGTGTAGGCGTGTTTGTGGGTGCGGGGCTGTGCGCACCTTTCGGCTAGAGCTTTGAGTGGCTTAGTAGGTCGCCTGGTTGGCAGTCGAGTTCTCTGCATAGGGCGCTCAGGGTTGTGAAGCGGATCGCTTTGGCTCTGCCGTTTTTGAGGATGGAGAGGTTGACCGGGGTTACGCCTACTCGCTCGGCCAGGTCGGTGAGGGTGATGCCTCGTTCCTCTAGTAGGCGGTCCAGGTGCACTTCGATTTGGTGGGGGTCCTCGGGGGGCATCAGACCAGGCCCTCGGTGTCGGCGCGGAGGCGGGTGCCGTAGCCGAACGCGCCTGCCAGGCCGGCGGCCAGGAAGGACAGCAGGACGGGGAGTGCGGACAGTTCGTAGCTGATCTCGACCGCCTGTTCCATCGGGGTGCCCGAGACCAGGATGGTCGTCGCCAGGACGTCCAGGGCCGGGACGAGGGTGGCGGTCACCAGGAGGGTGGCGGCGACGGCGAAGAGGCGGCGCGTGTTCCGGCGGTCGAAGATCTCCTGGTCGGCGCGGAACGTCGTGGCGATCTGCATGATGACGGTCAGGATCGCGAGGATCAGGATGCCCTGGACGATCTGGGGGCCGACGAGCAGGACGCGGTCCAGGAGGCCGGGGGCGCTCACGGTCAGTTCGGCCTGGTGGGTTCCCTGGAGGGTCATCCCGTCCGCGGACGGGGCGGTCACCTGGGCGCGGTCGTCCAGGCGGACCTCGCGGGTCTCCGTCGGCGGGATCAGGCCGGTCACGCCCAGGAGCGGGAAGAGGATGCTCAGGCCGACCCCCAGGAGGCCGAGGCTGATGATCCCTTCCAGGCTGTGGCGGTCGAGTGTTCTCCACCAGGAGGTGGTCTTCATGGGTCGCTCCCCGTGCAGCGGCATATCGTTCTTCGATAGTATCGAAAATCGATATGCCGCCGTCAAGGGGGCTATGGGATCTGGTTCCCGGTGCTACGCCTGCAGAGCCGCCAGGAGGACCAGGATCAGGGTCACGACCGCGAAGAGGCCGTGGCCCAGGACGACCGGGACGGGGAAGGCGTGCTCGGCCGGGGTGTCCGGCGTCGCGGCGCCGGGGGCGCCCTGGGTGGTGCGGACGGCCGGTGTGCGGGTCACGGCCAGCCAGCGGGCGAACATGACGAAGCCCAGCAGCGCCACCGGCAGGAGGATCGCGAACGCCGTCCAGGCCAGCGCGCCCGTGTCGGCGAACAGGTAGACCACCCAGACGACCAGGCCGGTCGCGGCGAGCAGGAAGTGCCCGAAGATCACCGGGACGGGGAGCCGGGACGAGCCCTCCCGGCTCGCCCCGCCGCGGGCCATCCAGGTGCCCAGCATGTAGAAGCCGCCGACCGCGGTGACGAGCCAGGCGACGAGTGCGGCGATGCTCATGGTTCCTCCGTGTTCATGACTGCGTTCTCCGGGACGAAGCCCTCGGCCTGGGTGTTCTCGTCGGCCACGCGGACGCCGTAGCGGTAGGCGAGCTTTCCGCCGAGATACCCCGCCGCGGCCAGGCATGCGAGGGACGCGGCCGAGAGCGCGGTCTGGGCGGGCGAGACGGTGCCGTCCCCGAGCCGCCAGCCGAAACCGGCCACGTAGGCGAAGGTCGCGGCGAGGTTCAGGGACATGTGGGTCAGCGCTGTGCGGAAGGCGCGGGTGCCGGGCGGGATGGCGAGCAGGTCCAGGAAGCCGGTCGCGGCGGCGGCCAGCGCGCCGGCGATCCCGAGGCCGATGAGCCACAGCGAGGCCTCGGCGGCGGAGGGCGGGCCGGTGCCGAGGTGCGCGGCGACGTCGATCACGAGGCTGCTCACCCAGGCCCCGATCGGCACCGTCACGAGGATCGGGTGCAGGGGGTGGCCGTAGCTTCCGGCGAGCGGGCTCACCGGCTGTTTGGCGCGGTGCCGCGGGTCGTCCATGACGCCTCCTATTTCGCCAACAAGTATTGGTGTTTTGTGGGTTCGGAGTCAATGGGGTGCGGGTTTGTTGGTGTGTTGTCGGGTTTCGTGCAGTGATCTAGGTGTTTTCGTCGGCCGGGGCTAGGGTGGGTCCGTGACCTCGGATCCCCTCGAAGCCGCCGCGATCCTGAGCGACGACCTGCGGCGCGGCATGTACGCGTTCATCCGCTCGGCCAGGGCGCCGGTGACCCGGGACGAGGCGGCCGCCAGCGTGGGGATCTCCCGGAAGCTCGCCGCGTTCCACCTCGACAAGCTCGTCGGGGCGGGGCTGCTGCGGGCCCACTACGCGAGCCCGGCCGGCGTCCGGAGGGTGGGGCGCGCGCCGAAGGTGTACGAGCCGTCCGGGGTGGACGTGCGGGTCAGCATCCCGCAGCGCGAGCACGGGCTGCTCGCGAGCATCCTGCTGGACGCGGTCCGCGGGCAGGGGGCGGCGGAGAGCGGGCAGGAGGCGGCGCTGCGGGC
>NZ_SMKB01000247.1:0-10241 GCF_004348575.1 Actinomadura sp. 7K534 | reverse complement strand
CGGGTGGGCCTGCTGCTGGGGCTGGTCGCGACGCTGGGCCGGCTCGGCCCAGACGGCCGTGCCGTAGGCGCAGACCTCAAGGCCGCCGCCCACGGCGGCGGTGTCGAAGCGCATGCCGACCACGGTGTTCGCGCCCTTGCGGCGCGCCTCCTCGCCCAGCCGGTCCACCGCCTCGCGGCGGGCGGCGGCGAGGCTCGCCGCCGGCTGCTCCCCCGTCACCCGGAAGGTGGCGCTGCTCCCCCCGGAGCCTGGCTGCGGCGCCCCGCCCTGGCCGGACTGGACGGCCGTCCCGATGACCTCCCCGAGGACGCTCCTGATCTCGTACCCCGCCACGCCGTCAGTCGTCACGATCAGCATGACTCAACGGTAGATGACGGCCCGCACGAATGCGCCGCAATACCGGCACAAGGTACGAACCTCCCGGTCGCACGTGACCGCCCTCCCGGGCGGGAGGGCGGTCACGGCCCGTCGGGCGTCAGTCGAGGTACTCCTTCAGCATCTGCGCGCGGGACGGATGCCGCAGCTTCGCCAGGGTCTTCGCCTCGATCTGGCGGATCCGCTCCCTCGTCACGCCGAACTCCCTGCCGACCTCCTCCAGTGTGCGCGGATGTCCGTCGGTCAGGCCGAAGCGCAGCTGGATGATGCGCTGCTCCCGTTCCGACAGCGTGCCCAGGATGTCCTCCAGCTGGTCCTGCAGCAGGATGAACGCCGCGGCCTCGATGGGCACCACGGCGTCCGCGTCCTCGATGAAGTCGCCGAGGTCGGAGTCCTCCTCGCCGATCGGCGACTGCAGCGACACCGGTTCCTGCGCGATCCGCTGGATCTCGATGACCCGGACGGGCGACAGGCCCATCTCCAGGCCGATCTCCTCGGGGGTGGGTTCGCGGCCGAGGTCCTGGTGCATCTGCCGCTGCACCCGGACCAGCTTGTTGATGGTCTCGACCATGTGCACCGGGATGCGGATGGTCCTGGCCTGGTCGGCGATCGCCCGGGTGATCGCCTGCCGGATCCACCAGGTCGCGTAGGTCGAGAACTTGAACCCCTTGGTGTAGTCGAATTTCTCGACCGCACGGATGAGTCCGAGATTTCCCTCCTGAATCAGGTCGAGGAAGAGCATTCCCCGCCCCACGTACCGTTTCGCGATCGAGACCACCAGCCGGAGGTTGGCCTCGATCAGCCGTTGCTTCGCCCGCGCACCCTCGCGGGAGAGCAGTTCGAGGTCGAGCAGCTCGCCGCGGGCGAGGACGGCGGTACGCGCCATCTTCTCCTCGGCGAACAGTCCCGCCTCGATCGATTTCGCGAGTTCTACTTCATCTTCTGCCGTGAGCAGCGGTACGCGACCGATCTCTCTCAGGTAGATCCGAACCAGGTCGCTCGTCGGCGCCCGCTTGCCGAGGTCACCCTCGTCCACTCGCGTGACGTCCTCGGTCTCCTGCTGAGACTCGAGGACCTCCACCCCCTGCTCTGCGAGCATCCGCACGACCCGCTCCAGCGAGTCGTCCGGCAAGTCCGAGCGATCGAGCGCGGCGGCGACGTCCTCGACGGTCACACCACCGCGTTCTCTGCCACGTGCGACAAGGTCCGCCACCTGATCAACCGATGGCGCCTCGCTTGGCAGCACCGAAGGGCCCACGCAGACAGTCTGCGTCAAAGGGGGGCTAGATCACAGGACCTATTTTGCGGTCTCTTCACTTACTGTGATCCAAGCCCTCGCTCGCGCAACACCCGTCTCTGCTGCTCAAGCGCGACAAGATCGCCGAAGAGCCTGGTGTGCTCCTCGGGAGCCTCGACCGGATTCAGCCGCCCGAGTTTAGACTTCACATCGGCGATCATGCGCGTGAGCTGCCGTTCCTGTATTCGGGCGAGCAGTTCGTTGGCATAACGGTCATCCGATACCTGGTCCGAATGGACCGGTTCCACACCGAGTCTGGTGATCAGGTCCTTGACCTGCTCGTTCGGGGCCTGTTCGAGGAGGTGGGCGACCCATTCGGAGACGCCGCCCGCGGCCGTGACACCGCCCGCCTCGGCGATGACGGCGCGCACCGCGGCGTGCGGCGGTGCGATGAACGCGCCGGCCGGGACCTCGTCGAACGCCGGGCCGAGCAGCGCCGGGCACTGCACGGCCAGCTTCAGCAGCTCCCGCTCGCGCTGGACCTCGGGATCGTTCGGGTCGAACGAGGGGCGGGCCGGCGCGGCCTGTGCCTCGCCGGCGCGGCCGCCGGCCGCCCGGTCGTGTCCGGCGCGGCCATTTCCGGCCCGGCCGTTTCCCGGTTGCGGACGTCCGTGCCGGCGGGCCGCCAGCTCCCGGACGCGGCGCAGCACGAACTGCTCGTCCATGATGCCGAGCCAGCGGTCCAGGTTGACGGCGTACATGTGCCGGCGCGACCTGTCCTTGATGGCGGCGACCACCGGGGCGGCCGCGTCCAGCGCGCTCAGCCGCCCCTCGACGGTGTCGAGGTCGTGCTGCTCGATCGCGCTGCGCACCGCGAACTCGAACAGCGGCAGCCGGGCGGCCACCAGGTCGCGCACCGCCGCGTCGCCGTGCCGGATCCGCAGGTCGCAGGGGTCGAGGCCGTCGGGCTGGATGGCCACGAACGTCTGCGAGACGAACTTCTGCTCGTCGTCGAAGGCGCGCAGCGCGGCCTTGCGCCCGGCGGCGTCGCCGTCGAAGGTGAAGATGACCTCGCCGCGGAACTCGTCCTGGTCCATCAGGAGGCGGCGCAGCACCTTGATGTGGTCGTCGCCGAACGCCGTACCGCACGTCGCGATCGCCGTCGGGACGCCCGCCAGGTGGCAGGCCATCACGTCGGTGTAGCCCTCGACCACCACGGCCTGCCGCCGCCGCGCGATCTCCTTCTTCGCCAGGTCGGCCCCGTACAGCACCGAGCCCTTGTGGAAGAGCGGCGACTCGGGGGTGTTCAGGTACTTGGGGCCGTCGTCGTCCTCGTAGAGCTTCCGGGCGCCGAACCCGATCACGTCGCCGCTCAGGTCGCGGATCGGCCACATCAGCCGGCCGCGGAACCGGTCCATCGGGCCGCGGCGCCCCTCCTTGGCCAGCCCGCCGGCGACGATGTCGCGGTCGGCGAAGCCGCGCCCGCGCAGGTGCCTGACCAGGCCCTCCCACTCGCGGGGCGCGAAGCCCACGCCGAAGCGGGCGGCGTCGGCGGCCTCGAAGCCGCGTTCCGACAGGAACTTGCGGGCGATCCCGCCCTCGGGCGAGTTCAGGTGCTCGGCGTAGAACTCGGCGGCGGCCCGGTGCGCCTCGACGAGCCGGGCGCGCTGCCCGCCGTCCTGCCGGGGGCCGCGCCCGCCGCCCTCCTCGTAGCGCAGCTGGACGCCCGCCTGGGCCGCGAGCCGCTCCACCGCCTCGGAGAACGACAGGTGCTCGATCTCCTGGACGAACCGGATGACGTCGCCGCCGGCCTCGCAGCCGAAGCAGAAGTACAGGCCGCGCGAGGGCGTCACGTTGAACGACGGGGACTTCTCGTCGTGGAACGGGCAGAGGCCCTTGAGGTTGTCGCCGCCGGCGTTGCGAAGCTGCAGGTACTCGCCGATCACGTCGGCGATGGACGAGCGCTCCCGCACCAGCGCGATGTCCTCATTGCGAATCCGGCCTGCCACGACCAGGAGTCTACGACCGGGGGACGACGTCCACAGCATCCTGGACGGAACGGACGGCCCGCACCCGGGGCGGGCGGTGCGGCGGGCACCGAGGGGGCGGCGCCCCGCGGGCCGGACCGGTCCGGCCCGCGGGGCGCCTCTCGTGGGTCATGGCCGTGCCGTCACCGGTAGGCGGCGACCACCTCGACCTCGACCAGCCAGCCCGCGACCGGGAGGTTCTCGACCTCCAGCGCGACCCGGGCCGGCCGCGCGGGGTTGGCGTAGATCGGGTCGGCGGGCGGCGCGGTGCCCAGCGGGACCTTGACGACCTTGCCGGTGTCCAGGTCGACGTTGGCGTAGAACTGCCGGTAGGCGCGGTTCCACCCGGCGAAGTCCGCCGTGTCCGCGCCGGGCGGGTTGGCCAGGTAGACGCGCATGGAGATCACGTCCCGGGGCGTGAGCCCCGCCGCCTCCAGGTTGGCGCCGAGCTGTTCGAGCGCGTTGAGCCCCTGCGCCTCGGTGATGGTGACGCCCGGGGGCAGCGTCCCGCCCGGGAAGCCGATGTAGCGCTCCGGCGTCCCCGCGGGCGCGGAGGTGTTGCTTCCGGCCGGACCGGTGCCGCTGGCCGTGTAGGTGGTGACGCCGTGGCCGACGCCGACCCCGTTCGCGATCGAGGGGTTGCCCTGCCCCGCCGGCAGGGCGACCCGGACCTCCGTGGGCTTCGGCTTCGCCTTGGTGTTCTTGGGGGACGCCAGGGCGCCTCCGCTGAGGCCCCCGAGCGTCACCAGGGCGACGCCTCCGATGATGAGCTTCTTGCCGCGCAAGGTTCCGTCTCCTCTCAGGACTTCAGGACGCGCTGGTGGAGGTCGGTCACGACCTTGCGGGCCGACTCGAACGCCCCGTGCTGCCAGGCGATCTCGTAGCTGAGCCAGTCGCCGCAGAAGTAGACGTTGCCCTGCGGCTCGTTGAGCAGCCGGTACTCGGCGCCGCGGCTGGGCCAGCCGATCCAGCCGCCCTCGATGTGCTCCTGCCTGCTCCAGGCGATCGACGTCGAGGCGGCGACGTCCCGGCGGTACTTGTCGCCGTGGATCTTCGCGCCCTGGTCGAGGGCGCGTGCGAGCCGCTGCGCGTGGTTCATCCGGGCGTAGGCGTCGGCGGCGGAGCCGAAGTTGTAGTAGCCGATGACCAGCCCGCGCCGGCCGTTGTAGCCGTACGACGGGTACCAGATGGTGGCCAGGTCGAGGTCGGTGTTGGTGATGCCGCCGTAGATGTTCTCGTCCCGCTCCCACCAGCGGCTGCGGTACTCGATGCCGATCTTGCCGGTGGAGGCGGGCACGGGGGTGCGCAGCGCGGCCTGGACGCCCGCGCCGAGGTTGTGCGGGATCTTCGCGAGGACCTGCGGGGGCAGGGTCGCGATCACATAGTCGGCCTCGGCCGCCCTGGTCTTGCGGTTCGAGACGTACTCGACCCGGACCCCGGCCCCCGTGTTCGTGATCACGGTCACCTTCGCGCCGGTCCTGATCCGGCCGTTCCCGACCGCCTTGGCGAGCGCCTTGGGGATGGCGTCCATGCCGCCGACCGGCTGGAACATCAGCATCGCCTGGCTGTAGCCGAACTCGAAGGAGAAGGACCGGCCGACCCCGCTCGCGAGGACGTCGGACAGCGACGGCGGCGGCCCCAGCACGGTGCCCTCCTGGGCGCCCGCACCCGGGTCGACCGAGTAGCCCCGCCGGCCGCCGCCGGTGTAGGCGTATCCGGCGGACTTCGGGCCGATAGCGCCGAAGCCCGAGAGGAACGAGAGCAGCCGCTCCTTGTCGTCGCCGGTGAGCCGCTGGTCCAGGGCGCCCTGGTCGGTGGCCTTGGCCAGCAGCTCGGAGATGTAGCCGTGGACGTCCGCCTTCGCGGTGCGCCATTTGACCGGCTCCCGCATCCCCGCGGACTCGTTGTAGATCAGCGCCTCGGCGTTGGAGTTGGTGAACACCTCCAGCGGGACGCCCAGTTCGCGGCAGTAGTCCATGGTGGTCATCCACTGCGCGATGCGCGCGGGGCCGGCGTTCATGTACTGGCCCTGGCTGAAGCCGACCCGCTGCGTGGCGCCGTCCGTCTCGGCCAGCCGGTCGCCGCCGCGCAGGGTCAGGTTGCGGCCGCCCACCCGGTCCTGAGCCTCCAGGACCGTGCAGTCGTACCCGGCCTTCCCCAGCTCGTACGCCGCGGCCAGGCCCGCCACCCCGGCGCCGAGGATCAGCACCTTGGCGGCTCCGCGGCCGCGCAGCCGGAAGTCGGAGGGCTGCGGCGGCTGGAAGGGCGTTCTGGTCGCCGCCTCCGCCGATGGCGCCAGCCCGAGCGCTCCCATGGTGGCGAACATCGCGCCCGCCCCGCCGGCCGCCCCTACCCGGGTGAGGAACGACCGGCGGTCGACCCCGTTCGTCTGTTCCCTTGTCGACAAGGAACACCTCCAAGATCTCGACATCCGGGAGTCTTGGACCGTTCCGTTTTGACGGTGGGTCGGCGCTGTAAGCAGCAGGTTGCCAAACGATCACCGGCGCGGCCGGGCGGCGCGGGAGCCCTGTACCTACCGCGGTGACCGGAATTCGCCGTCCGATGGCCGGACCCGGCCGGATCGCCCACCGGTAAGGGCGGATTCGCTATGGACAATCCGGACCGCCGCGCGGTGTGATGACGAACCGAGATCTTGCTCACACCCAGGCGGACCCGATGACGGATGTTGTGCTCGACGGAGTCGACAAGGTGTATCCGGGCGGGCAGGTGGCCGTCCGGAACGTGCGGCTGCGGATCAACGCGGGCGAGCTCTTCGTCCTGCTCGGACCGTCGGGCTGCGGCAAGTCCACCCTCCTGCGGATGATCGCCGGGCTGGAGGAGATCACCGCGGGCGACCTGTGGCTGAACGGGTCCGTCGCCAACGACCTGCCGCCGCGCGAGCGGAACGTGGCAATGGTGTTCCAGGAGGGCGCCCTCTATCCGCACCGCACGGTCAAGGGCAACATGATGTTCCCGCTGGAGGTGGCGGGCGACGACCGCGCCGAGGCCGGCGCCAAGGTCGTCGAGCTGGCGCGCGCCCTCGGCATCAACTCCATGATCGACCGGCTGCCGGGCACGCTGTCGGGCGGGCAGCGGCAGCGGGCGGCCATCGGACGGGCGCTGATCCGCGAGCCGCAGCTGTTCCTGATGGACGAGCCGCTGTCGAGCCTCGACGCGGGGCTGCGCACCGAGCTGCGGATCGAGATCGCCGGGCTGGTCCGCTCCACCGGCACCACCACCGTCTACGTCACGCACGACCAGGTCGAGGCCATGACGATGGCCGACCGGATGGCGGTGCTGCGCGACGGCGTCCTGGAGGACGTCGGCACCCCCGAGAACATCTACTCGGACCCGGCCACGGTGTTCGTGGCCGCGTTCCTCAGCTCACCGCCGATCAACCTGCTGCACGCCACCCTGTGGGCCGTCGAGGGCGAGGGGCTCCTGCTCGACTTCGGCTCGCAGCGGCTGAGCGTCCCGTGGAACGACCCGCGCGCGTCCTCGCTGATCAGCCGGCACGGCCAGTCCGTGATCGTCGGGATCCGGCCGGACACGCTGGTGCCGATCGCGCCGGGCTCCCCCGCGCCGCACGGCACCGTCCTGTCCGGGCAGGTCCGCGAGCTGGAGTTCCACGGGCACGAGTGGCTCGCCTACGCCGAGGCGGGCATCCCCACCGTGGACGCGACGGAGGTGGGGCGGCCGCCGCCGCCCGAGCAGCACGAGACGTGGCGGCCGGGCCTGCGCGACCGGCTGCGGGACATGCTGGGCCGGCCGTCCCACCCGGAGCCGCCGGAGGAGCACGCCGGCCACCACCGCCGGACCGACCTGGTGTTCCGCATCCCGCCCGGCAGCCGGCCCAGCCGCGGCGACCACTACGCGCTGCGGGTCGACCTGAACCGGGTGCTCTTCTTCGGCGCCGACGGCCGCCGGGTCACGCCCGTCCACCGGTAGATCCGCCGGAGCCGGGGCTCAGGCGGGAAGGCCCTCGCTGACCTCGCCGGCCGCGCCGGCCGCGGCGGGCTCGCCGCAGATCTCGCCGCTGTAGAGGCGGATCTTCCACTGGATCTGCGCCTGCTGCTCGCGCAGCCGCGCGATCTGCTCCTCCACCCGCTGGTCGTGGTCCTGCAGCAGTTCGAGCCGCTCGCGGACCGTCTCGTCCCCGCCGCGGGCCAGCTCGGAGTACCGCAGCATCTCGGCGATCGGCATGCCCGTCTCGCGCAGGCAGCGCAGCATCCCGAGCCACTGCAGGTCTCCGTCGCTGAACACACGCCTGCCCGACGCGTTCCGCGCGATGCCGGGCAGCAGCCCGATCTTCTCGTAGTAGCGCAGCGTGTCGATGCTGAAACCGCTCTTCTCGGCGGTCTCGCCCGGAGAGTAGGAACTCACGCCCCCCAGGATTTCACCTGGAGTGCACTCCAGGTCAACGCCCGGCGCCGGGCGGCGCGCTTGACCTGGAGCGCGCTCCAGCCCGCAGAGTGGGGACCCGCCGGCGCATCACCGGTGTAATCGCGGACGAAAAGGAGAGGGACCCGTCATGCGCGTTGGTCTCCAGATTCCCAGCTTCACCTTTCCCGGCGGGCCGGAGCGGATCGGCCCCGCCTTCGACACGACCGTCCGGCAGGCCGACCAGGCGGGCCTGCACTCGCTGTGGGTGATGGACCACTTCTTCCAGATCGGCGGGGTCGGCGCCCCGGACGAGCCGATGCTGGAGGGCTACTCGGCGCTCGCGTACGCGGCCGCGCTGACCGAGCGGATCACGCTCGGCACGATGGTCACCGGCGTGACGTACCGCCATCCCGGCATCCTGGTCAAGACCGTGACCACGCTGGATGTGCTGTCCGGCGGCCGCGCCTGGCTGGGCATCGGCGCGGCCTGGAACGAGGAGGAGTCGCGGGGGCTCGGCATCGAGTTCCCGCCCACGGCGGAGCGGTTCGAGCGGCTGGAGGAGACGCTGCGGATCGCCCACCGGATGTGGAAGGGCGACGACTCCCCGTTCGAGGGCCGCCACTACACCCTGGAGCGGCCGCTGAACTCGCCGCCCGCGCTGCGGACGCCGCGTCCCCCGATCCTGGTCGGGGGCGGCGGGGAGAAGAAGACGCTGCGGCTCGTCGCCCAGTACGCCGACGCCTGCAACCTGTTCGACGGCCCGGAGCTGCCGCGCAAGCTCGATGTGCTGCGCGAGCACTGCGCGAACCAGGGACGCGACTACGCCGAGATCGAGAAGACCGCGCTGGGCCGCTTCGAGGGCGGCACGCCGTCCGTGGACGAGGCCGTGGAGACGATCGGGCGGATCGCCGAGAGCGGCATCGACCACGCGATCTTCTCGCAGGCCACCGGCCAGGAGCTGGCGGGCGTCCTCGGCGAGGCGCTGGGGCAGACCGAGGGGATCGTCCCCGCGGGACGGTGAGCACGGCGCGCCGGCCCGGCGGCGGTCACGGGAGCGGTCACGGGCGGGTCAGGCGACCGCGGGGGTGAACACCCACTTCTTGTACGACCAGTAGCGGAACGCGGCACCGAACGCGACCCCCGCCAGCAGGCTCGCGTTGTAGGCGACCCCGCCGTGCAGCCCGAGCGTGTAGTACGTGAAGCCGGTGCACACCACCTGGATGAGCAGGCCGACGCCGTTCAGCACGAAGAAGATCGCGACCTCGCGGCCGGAGCCGTCGCTGTCGCGGTGCCGGAACACCCAGAACCGGTTGAGCAGGTACGAGGCCAGCGTGGAGATCACCGTGGGGATGGCGACGCTCGTGACGGGACTGCCGCCGAGCCAGGCGCGCATCACGTTGGCGCCGAGAATCATGATCAGCGTGCCGATGACCCCGACGAAGCCGAAGCTGAGCAGCTCGCTCAGGAACCTCCGGTACTGCGGGACGGCTTCGACCGTTCTGGCCGGTCTGGCCCGCTGCATGGTGCTCACTCGCCCAGACCTTACCTGAGTAGGACATATGCGAATGTCACAACCCGGCCAAAAGATCAAGAGGCCGCCGTTCCGCGGTCCGCGCGCGGGGCGGCCGTGGCGGTCGCCGGAGCCAGCAGCACGATGAGGCCGACGAGCCCGACGGGCACGGCCAGCGCCCAGCCGAGCCCCACGCCCTGCGCGACGAACCCGATGACGGGCGGGCCGCCGAGCAGCCCGAGGTAGCCGATCCCGGTGACGCGGGAGATGCCGGCCGCGGCGGGGACGCCGGGGACGTTCCCGGCCGCGCTGAACGTGATGGGCGCGACGACGGCGATGCCCAGGCCGAACACCGTGAAACCGGCCACGGCCGCGACCGGGTGGGCGGCGGCGAGCCCCGCCCCGAGGCCCAGCGCGGCGGCCAGCGACCCGGCCCGCAGCACCGGGACGGGCCCGAACCGCGCGACCACCCGGTCGCCGGCGAACCGGCCGGCGGTCATCGCGACCGCGCAGCCGGCGTAGCCGAGGCCCGCGAAGCCCGGCCCGGTGCCGAGGTGCTCCCGCAGGTAGACGGCGCTCCAGTCGGCCACGGCGCCCTCGCCCACGAACGAGCAGAGCCCGATGATCCCCAGCAGGGCCGGCAGCCACCGGAAGGACGGCACCGGGACGGGCTCGGGGCCTTCCGGGACGGGGCCTTCCGGGACGGGGC
>NZ_SMKB01000246.1:0-10365 GCF_004348575.1 Actinomadura sp. 7K534 | reverse complement strand
GTGGGGCACGGTGACTCTCCGGGGTTTGTCGGTGGCGGTCGGTATTGCGCGATTTCGCGCAGGCCATGGTGAACTTCTTCGCAGGGACGCACCGGCGGCCGGCATGGCGGAAGGCCGGGCGGCACGAGGGATTCCGGATCGTGGGTCGGCGCGGCGGGCAGTGGGATGTGCGGCGGGTGTCCCGCAAGGTCGGTGAGGTGCGGGTCCCGAAGGTGGGGTGGGTGCGGTTGCGCTGGTCCCGCCCGGTGCCCGGCGGGGTGAAGTCGTTCCGGGTCACCCGTGACCGCGCCGGCCGCTGGCACGTCGCGTTCGCCCAGGTCCCCGACCCGGTCCGTGCGTGGCCTGCGGGCACCAGGCCAACGCCGACGTCAATGCGGCCATCAACATCCGAACCGCCGCAGGGCATGCGGTGGCAGCGCGGGAAGGGCCACGGGTTACCGGGCCGGTGCACCGCGAACCTCAACTCGTCCTCCTCACGTAGGTCGAAGGGTTGGAATCCCCCGCCTTCAGACGGGGGAGGACGTCAAGGCCCTCCTCGTTTCCGGATCGCCTTACACCCGGTGATTGCCGCCCGGCGCCCCGAAGCGTTCGCCGCAGGTCGGCGGAGCCCTCTGCGCGCTCGCGTGCGCGGCCGCGGCAAGCGGATACCGGTCGGATGCACAGAAAGCACAAGCCGGTGGTCAAGAAGGCGCGCGGCCGAGGGTAGGTGATCACCTGCCCCTTTATCGTGGAATCGCCCGGCCACGGGGGAGGGGCCTTGGATCTTCAGATATTCCCGCTGGCCGTCACGATGATGGCGGGACCGCAGATCATGTCCGCGATCATCCTGGTGACCACCGGGCGGCCGGTGCGCGTCTCCCTCGCGTTCCTGCTCGGCGTGGCCGTAGCCGTGACGGCGGGGGTCGCCGTGACCCGCGGCGTCTTCGGCCTGCTGGGCGCCGGCGTGTCCCTGGGCGAGCCCTCCGGGCAAGGATCGGCCGGAAAGATCATCCAGCTCGTCCTGGTGGGGCTGCTGGTCCTCATGGCCCTGCGGAACTACGTCAGGCGGGCGACGATCGAGCCGCCCCACTGGCTGGGCGCGCTCATGGAGGCGGACCCGCGCAGGGCGCTCAGGACGGGCCTCCTGGTCATCCTGTTCATGCCATCGGACATCGTGGTGATGCTGACGGTCGGAGCCCATATGGAACAGCACGACGTGGGCTTCGCCGGCGTCCTGCCCTTCGTCGGGGCGACCGTCGCCGTCGCGGCACTGCCGCTGCTGCTCCTGCTGCTCTTCCACCGGCGCGCGGAGCGGGCCATGCCCGGCGTCCGCGCGTGGATGAACAGCCACAGCTGGCTGATCAACATCATCTCCTGCCTGGTCTTCATCGCGCTCATCCTCTGATCGGCAATACGGGGCCGTCCGGTGTCGAGAACGCGGGGCCGGCGTCGTCCCAGGTGCATCGGCGGCCGTGAGGGCCGCGTGACGAGGGAGGAAGGCATGACGAAGCTGCGGATGGACAACGTCCTCATCGTGGTGGACGACCTTGAGGCCGTCACCGCGTTCTTCGCCGAGCTCGGCATGGAGCGGGAGGGTGAGGCATTCGTCGAAGGGGACGCGGTCGACCGGGTGCTCGGCCTCGACGGCGTCCGTACCGACATCGTCATGATGCGGACCCCGGACGGGCACGGGCGGGTCGAGCTGTCGAGGTTCCGCACCCCCTCGGCGATCGGCGGTGTGCCGCAGGACGCGCCGGCGAACACGCTGGGGATGCGCCGCATCATGTTCGCCGTCGAGGACCTGGACGGCCTCGTCGCCCGCCTGCGCGCGCACGGCGCCGAGCTGGTCGGCGAGGTGGCGCGGTACGGGGACGGCCACCGGCTCTGCTTCGTCCGCGGCCCCGAGGGGATCGTCGTCGGACTGGCCGAGCAGCTCGGCTAGATGTCGAGAACCGGCGGACGGCTTCGTCCCAGGGATGACGGCGGCCGGCGAGGGGCCGCCCGGACGACGGAGGAACGACCATGGAACAGCACGAGATCAACGAGATCCTGAACCGGCCGCTGAGCCGGGAGCTGCTGGCCCGCGACCTGACCCGCCTGGCCTACGTCGCCAAGGACGACACGCCGCGCAACGTCCCGATCGGCTTCACCTGGAACGGCGCGGAGCTCGTCATGTGCACGGCGACGAACGCGCCGAAGCTGAGTCACCTGCGCGCGAACCCGATGGTCGCGCTGACCATCGACACCGAGGTCCACCCGCCGAAGATCCTGCTCATCCGGGGCCGGGCCGAGCTGGACCTCGTGGAGGGCATCCCGGACGAGTACCTGCAGATGAACGGCTCGTACGAGATGACGCCCGAGCAGCGGGTCGAGTGGGAGGCCGGGGTCCGCTCGCTCTACGAGGCGATGGTCCGGATCGTCGTGACCCCGACGTGGGTGAAGCTGATCGACTTCGAGACGACGCTGCCGACCGCGGTCGAGGAGCTGATCCGGCGGCAGCAGGAGCGCGCCCAGACCTGACGACCGCCGGTGCGCGGCTCCGGCCGCTCAGCCCGTCGCCTACCGCATGCGGCGCTGCCGGACGGTGGCGAAGCGGGCCGCCGCGGTCATGACGGCGGCGATGGGGACCCAGACGGCCAGTGTTGTCCAGAAGTTCTCGCCGCCGGCACTGACCAGGAGCGGTGAGAAGAGCCCGGCGAGGAACAGCGCGTAGGCCAGGCCGAGCGCGGCGACCATGCCCGGGGTCGGCTCGGGGTGGGCCCGGAGCCGCAGCAGGCGCCAGGTGCTCGCCGCCGTCATGAGGACGCCGCCGGGGACGAGGATCAGCGCGCCGATCAGCACCCGGGTGCGCATGTCGGCGGGGGCGGCGTGCGTCCGCTGCGACGCGCCCTCCGCCGCGACCTCGGTCAGCCTGCCGCGCCAGATGGTGCCGGTGACCCGGTCGCCCTCGTCCAGGGTGTTCAGCACGGGGGCCCTGTTCGCGAAGGACGCCTTCCACCTGTCACCGTCCGCGTCCGTGAGGTAGGCCCGGTCCGACTCGCCCCTCTTGTAGGTCAGGCGGACCTCGGACACCGTGAACTCCGCCGTCCAGCGGCAGTCGGCGGGCGCGCGCGGCGGAGCCTGGCAGCGTGCCGCCGACTCGTAGGCGCGCAGGTCGCGGTCTCCGTCCGGGACCTCCGCGGCCAGGAGCCCGGCGGCCAGCACCACCAGGCCGAGGCCGGCCAGCAGGTTGAGCGCGGTCATGACGATGCTGTTCAGGATGCCGCGGAGGGAGAGATGAGCCATGTCGTGGTTCCCGGTCGGTGGATCTCGGCGGTGCCGTCAGCGGGTGGTCCGGAGCGCCTTTTCTATGGCGGTCAGTTTGTCGGCCAGGTGGAGGAGGGCGCCCACCGAGGGGTCCTCCTGGTTGCCGGCGAGGGTCTGGGCGCGCCGGTAGGCGTCCTTGATCTCCGTCCAGCGTGCCTGCTGGACGGGGGTCAGGGCGCCGCGCAGCTCGGTGAGCTTGAGCATGTTGGCCTCGGCGTCCGAGGTCAGCGTCTGCGATTCGGCGCGGTAGTGGTCGTCGATGGCCGCTTCGAGCTCGGCGGCGTTCATCACCGGGAGGACGCGCTCGGCGAGCTTGTTCATGTCGCGGTAGGAGCCCTGCAGGCGGAACGGCGGCTCGGTGCGGGCGGAGTCGTCCCGGGCCGCCGAGGCGATGTAGGCGCGGTTGACCGTCAGGACGACCCGCTGCACGTGGAGCAGCTTCTCCAGGACGGAGAGGATCTCGTCCAGCTCGGCCTGGGAGTACGGGTGGGACAGGCGGTCGGGCCGGACGGTCCGGTCGCCGGACGCCATCCGCACCAGCAGCTCGATGTCGGCGCGGTCGTGGTTCGTGAGCGGCGCGAGGACGGTGTTCGAGGTCAGGGCGTTCTCGATGTAGCTGAGCGCGAACAGGTCGTCCTTGCCGGACAGGACGTCGCCCAGGTTCCACACGTCGGCGCGGTTGGCGAGCATGTCCGGGATGCGGAAGCGCTGCCCCGACTCGGTGTACGGGTTGCCGGCCATGCACACCGCGAACCGCTTGCCGCGCAGGTCGTAGGTGCGCGGCTCGCCGTCCTTGACGCCCTCGATCCGGCGCTGGGCGTCGCAGAGCGGGATGAACTTCTGCAGGAGCTCCGGCGAGGTGTGCTGGATGTCGTCCAGGTAGAGCAGGACGTTGTTGCCCATGTCGAGGGCGAAGTTGATCTTCTCGACCTCCTGGCGGGCGGTGGCGTTGGGCGCCCGGGCGGGGTCGAGGGACGTGACGTCGTGGCCGAGGGCGGGGCCGTCCACCTTGACCAGGGCCAGCCCCAGGCGTTCGGCGACGTACTCCATCAGGGTCGTCTTGCCGTAGCCGGGCGGGGAGATGAGCAGCAGCATCCCCATCTGGTCGGTGCGCTTGCCCTCGCCGGTGGTGCCGAGCTGCTTGGCGAGGTTGTCGCCGATCAGCGGCAGGTACACCTCGTCCACCAGTCGGTTGCGGACGAACGCGCTCATCGTCCGGGGCTTGAGCGCTGAGACGTTGAGCCGCTTCTCCTCGGTGGTGATGAGGTCGTTCCGCTGCCGCTGGTAGGCGCGGAAGGCCGGTACGCGCTCGGCGCGGAACCGCTCCGTGCGGGCGAGCAGCTCGTCGAGGCGGAGGTCGATGCGGCGGTCGGCGATGCGGGGGTGGTCGCCGAGCAGGTCGTCGATCGTCGCCGTGAGCGCGGCGGGGGAGTCGTAGCGGGCGGACGCGCAGAGCAGCGTCGCCACGGCCTCGGGGACGTCGGCCTCGTCGCCGTCCGCTCCGGTCCCGAGGTAGGAGCGGAGCCACGCCTCCGCCAGCTGGTGCTGGGCGGCCAGCGACCCGGCGCCGCGCAGGTCGTCGTCCAGCGCGTCCTCCCCGAGCGCCTGCCCGAAGCCCTTGAGCAGCGTGCGGGCTCCCTGGCTCATGACGAAGCCGTCGGGGGCCGCGGCCAGCTCCTCGACCAGGTACTCGGCGGCGAGCGGGTCCGGCGCGGACAGGCCGCTGCGCTCGGTGAAGGCGGTGACGGCGGCGGACAGCTCGGCCGTCAGCTCGGCCAGCGCGCCGGTG
The DNA here is from genome assembly GCF_004348575.1 of Actinomadura sp. 7K534. Taxonomy (NCBI): domain Bacteria; kingdom Bacillati; phylum Actinomycetota; class Actinomycetes; order Streptosporangiales; family Thermomonosporaceae; genus Actinomadura; species Actinomadura sp. 7K534. The sequence goes on along the minus strand of NZ_SMKB01000246.1, from coordinate 5,291 downwards.
CGGCCGAACGCCTCGCGGGCCCGGACGAGGGACCGCGCGCGGGTCGTCCAGGCGGCGCGCCCGGCCTCGTCGGCGCCGTGCGTCCAGAACAGCTGGGCGGCGGCGCGGGCCGGGGACGGGTAGCGCAGCAGGCCCGCCTCGGAGCGCAGGCGCAGCAGCGTCTCCAGGATGCGGGCGGCGTCGTGGTCGTGGACGCCGCGCTCGTAGCCCTCGTCGTACCGGTCGGCGGCCGCCTCCCGGACGAGGGTGAGGAGGCGGCCGTCCTCCGCCGCCTGCCGCAGCCGCGCGGCGTCGGTGTCCGCGAGGATCGACGTCGCCAGGTACTCGGCGCGGTAGGTCTCCGGGGTCTCCGAGACGAGCGTCTGGTTCCACAGGTGCCGGGTCGCCGCGAAGCCGCCGTCGCGGACGGGCGCGCGGTAGTCGGTCCCGGTGATCGCGAAGGCCACCGTGTCGCGGTGCGGGACGAGGGTCAGCTCGATCGGGCGGGTGTTGACCGCGAACCGGTGCCGCCCGAACCGGATCGACCCGCCGTCGTCGCCGTACAGGTCGAGGCGGTCGCGCAGCGCCCGGCCGGCCTCCTGGCGGGCCGCCTTGACCCGGCCCTCCAGCTCCTCGGCGCGGACGCCGTCGTCCAGCGCGCGCAGCTCGTCGGCGATCCCGCGGAGCCGCGCCACCATCGGGTCGGTGGCGAAGTAGGTGTTGACCTCGTCCGGCGACCCGAGGGCCGCGGCGCGGCGGCGGACGCCGGACAGGATGCGGTCGGCCGACCCGGTGAGCCGGTCGGTGCGGCGGGCGCGCTCGTCCAGCAGCGTCTGCTTGCGGGACGAGAACGCCTCGTAGACCTCGGTGCGCTTCGTCTCCAGCTCGGCGAGGAAGTCGTCCAGCTCGCCGAACCGGGCCTGCAGCGTCTCCAGCCGGAGCAGCAGCCGGCCGAGCTGCTCGTCGCAGCCCTCCGGCGTGGCCGCCCCGGCGAGCGCGCCCGCGATGGACTGGTCGAGCAGGCCGAGCTCGGCGGCGAACTCGGCGCGGCCCTCGCGCCCCAGGAGGTCGCGGCGCCGGCCGTCGAGGACGGCGCGGGCCCGGTTGAGGCCGCCGAGGACCTCGCCCACGCGCTCCAGGATCGCGGTCCGCGCGGTCGCGTCGGTCAGGTCGAGGTCGCCGACGACCCCGGTGACGACCTCCAGGCCCTCGTGCTGCGCGTCGAGGAGGTCGGCGAGCGGCACGGCCTCGGCGGCGGTCCCGATCGCCTGCGCCGCCTCCGTGATCCGCTCCACCTCGGCGTGGTAGCCGGTGAAGGCGTCCTCGCGCTGGAGGAACTCGACGGCGCCCTGGCCCGCGTCCCGGAGCTCGGCCTGGACGGTCTCGGACAGCTCGTCGATCCGGGCGAGGTCGATGTAGCGGACGTCGCGCAGCGTCTCCAGATGCCCCTGCGCGCGGCGGAACTCGGCGAGCCGGCCGATCCAGCCGTCGGCGCTCGCCGGCGGCTCGGCCCGGGAGCGCCGGACCAGGGCCGCGATGTCCTCGGCCGCCTCGGTCGCCGCGGCGGCGGCCTGGTCGGTGAGCGCGCCGACCTTCTCGTACTCGTCCAGGACCTGGCCCGCGGTGGCGCGGACGTCGGCCAGCGGCGCGGCCACGTCCCCGAGGTCGTCCTCGGCGAGCCAGTGGTACAGGTCGGCCGTGCGCGTGCACGCCGAGATCAGCGCCTCGAACACGCGGCCGGACGGCGACATCTCGTCCACCATGCGGGTGACCGAGAGGCACTCGGAGATGCCGCGCACCAGGTCGGCGTTACCGACGCGCTCCAGCGGGCCCGTCCCCACGGGCTGCGCGGCGGCGTGCGCGTCGGAGACGAACGGGCTCCGCCAGATCTGCATCGGGTGGACGCGGGCGGGCTCCTCGGAGAACGCCCGCATCACCGCGAGCGTCCCGTCCTCGAACAGCGAGTACCCGTGGCAGGTGATCGGGGTCGTGACCTGCTTGCGGATCACGTTGTACGGCAGCAGCAGCGACCGCCCGTCCTCCCGCGAGTGGAACACGTAGAGGACGTCCTCGCCGTTGGGGGAGCGGACGACGCGCTCGTACTCCAGGCCGGTGACGTCGGTGTCGAACGTCTTCGCGGCGCCGGTGTCCAGGTAGTACCCGCCCGGGAAGATGATGCCCTGGTCGTCCGGCAGCCTCCGGCACGCCTGCGCGATGCCGTCGAGCCGCACGACCTCCTTGGTGCGGACGTTGAACACCAGGTGCCGCCACGCCGTCTCGTTGTACGGGCGGATGCGGAGCAGGATCAGCGCGCCGACCCGGGCGTGCAGGATGTCGGCGTCGGCGAGGGACTGGAGCGGCTCGTCCACCGGCTCGGAGTGGACGCCCGTCCCGTCGTCGGTGTTGTCCTCGATCTTGACGGTGAGCGTGCCGCCGATCGTCTCGACGAACACCTCGCCCTCGATCGAGACGTGCGGGTGCCGGCCGAGGACGTGGTCGTCGCGGGTGGTCTCGACCCAGTCGACATCGTGCGCGGCGGGGAACGCGTGGTCCCGTTCGCCCTGGTTGTCCTCGTAGACGACGGTGCCGTCGGGCGCGGTCCGCCAGCGCAGCACCCGCAGGTCGGACAGCCGCGGGCCGGTCTGGAACACCGCGAGCAGCCGGCCGTCGACCAGCCGGAGCTGGAGCAGCCGCGCCTGCCGGTAGTACCGGTACATGTCGGAGAAGTCGCGCTGGAACCGCGGGTCGTCCAGCAGGCCCGGCACCGCCTCCGGCCCGGTCGGGGCGAACGAGATGCCGTCCCCGTCCCGCGTGAAGCGGTGCAGGGAGAACACGTCGTCGACCGTCGTCTCAGGCTTCAGCCCGAGGAAGACGTTGTAGCCGAACAGCATCACCCCGCCGAGCGCCACCACGTCCCGCGGGACGCAGTTGTGCGCCGTCCGGATCTGCTCGGTGCCGGCCAGCCGCAGCTCCGCCCCGCCGAAGACCTCCAGCCGCCGCGCGTTCAGCTCCTCCGCGCGCCGCGCCAGCTCCGCCGCGTGCTCGGCGAGCCGCGCCCGCAGCACCTCGTACGTCCCGTGGTCCAGCTCCGCCCGCCCGGCCTCGGCGGCCTCCCGCACGTCCTCACTCACCCGTCGCTCCCGTCTCTTCTCTCCCGCACCCGTGGTCCCCCCGCCGGCGGGGCGGCGGGCCGCCGCCCGTGGGGCCTGTGACGGCGACCCGCCGGCATCGGCGTCAGTTGCCCGCGGCCGTGCCCGTGGTCAGTTCGGTCCCGTTGGCCTGCCGCAGCGGCGCGTCGGCCACGCCCAGGCGGCGGGCGGTGTCCAGGAGGTCCTGGAACCCGGACGCCTCGGGGCCGCCCGACTTGATCAGGCGCAGCAGCAGCGCCGACAGGGTCAGGTCGCGGACGCCGCCGGTGTCGACCGAGCCGAGCAGCCTGGCCATGTCGTCGGTGAAGCTGCCCGAGCCGTCCAGCCAGGGGCCGGCGACGGACCGCGCCACCTCGGAGTTCTGCACGAAGCCGTCCACGCTCTTGCCGAGCGCGATGGAGCCGACGAGCCGGTCGAAGAACACGCTGTCGCCGCCGACGATGTTGATGTCGGCCGACTCCAGCCCGGCCGCGACGACGCTCGCCTGCGCCTCGGCGACCTGCCGCTGCACGTCGATCCCGGCGAGCCGGATGTCCTTCTCCGTCTCCAGCCGCAGCCGGTACTCCTCGTGCTGGCGGGACGCCTCGTCCAGCGCGGCCATCGCGCCGGCCTTCTCGTTGAGGCCCTCGGCCTCCGCCTTCAGCGCCTCGCGGATCCGGGCGGCCTCGGCCATCGCCTTCTCCCGCGCGACGGCCGCCTCGGCCCGGCCGACCTTCTCGATGGCCTCGGCGTCCTTCTCACGGACCTGGACCTCGGCCAGCCCGGTCGCGGCGGCCTCGGCCCGCAGGCCCTCGGCCAGCCTGATCTTGGCCTGCGCGTCCAGCTCGGCGGCCTCCTGCCGCGCCTGCGCCATCGTCAGCTCCTCGCGGGCGCGGTGCTCGGCGGCGGCCTCCGCGGCCTCGGCGGCCTTGATGTCCTTGACGAGGTTCTCCTGCGCCTCGGCCTCCGCCTGGATGATGACGGCCTGGCGGGTGCGCTCGGCCTCCTCGACCGTCCGGAGGCGCTTGATGTTCTCCTCCTGCTCGGCGACCGTCCGCTCGACCGCGATCCGCTCCCGGACGACGTTCGCGATCTCCCGCTTCTCCGCCTCGACCTCCTTGTCGGCGGAGATCCGGGTCAGCTCCGTCTCCCGCTCGCGGGCGATGACCTCCAGCAGGCGGTCCTTCTCGATCCGCTCGCTCTCGATCGCGAGCACCCGCTCCTTGTTCTTCGCGGCGACCGAGACCTCGCGCTCCTTGTTCTCGTGCTGCACGCCGAGCTGCTCGTCGGTGCGGATGTGCGCGGTCTGCGCCCGCAGCCGCTCCTCGGCCTTCACCCGCTCGATCTCCGCCTGCTCCCGCGCCCGGACGGTCTCGACCTCGCGCTCCTGGCGCAGCTCGGCGTCCGCCTGGCGGCGCTCCAGCTCCAGGATCGCCTCGCGCGCCTCGACGTTCTGGCGCGTGATCTCCTTCTCCTCGTGGCGGGCGTGCTCGTTGGTGCGGACGTGCTCGATCGCGGTCAGCTCGGTGATCTTGCGGATGCCCTGGGCGTCCAGGATGTTCGAGCGGTCGAGCGACAGCAGCGGCGTCTGCTCCAGGTAGTCGATCGCCGCGTCCTCCAGGCTGTAGCCGTTCAGGTCAGTGCCGATGACCTGGATGATGTGGTCGCGGAACTCGTTGCGGCGGGTGTAGAGGTCGGCGAAGTCGAGGTGCTTGCCGACGGTCTTCAGCGCCTCGGAGAACTTGGCCGCGAACAGCTCCTGCAGCGTCTCCTGGCTGCTGGCGCGCTCGGTGCCGATGGCCTGCGCGACCTTCACCACGTCCTCGACGGTCTTGTTCACGCGGACGAAGAACGTGATGCGGATGTCGGCGCGGATGTTGTCCTTGCAGATCAGCCCTTCCCGGCCGGTCCGCTCGATGTCGATCGTCTTCACCGAGATGTCCATCATCTCGGCCTTGTGCAGAACGGGCAGGACGATCGCGCCGGTGAAGGTGACGTCCACCTTCTTGTACTTGGAGATGATGAGCGCGCGGCCCTGGTCGACCTTGCGGAAGAGCTTCTTCACCATCAGGACGAGCCCGAGGGTGACGAGAAGGGCGAGTGCCAGGAGCACACCGGCTCCCATGGTGATGACGTCCATCGGAATCCCTGTCTGTCGGGGGAGTGCGGTCGCGGGGATCAGGT
>NZ_SMKB01000245.1:0-10445 GCF_004348575.1 Actinomadura sp. 7K534 | reverse complement strand
GGGGTCGATGGTGCGGTCGGGGTTGGGCTCCAGGTGGCGTTCGATGTTGGCCGAGGTGAGGCCGAGGCCGCCGAGGCGGAGGTCGTCCCAGCCCTGGAGGCGGTGGGTGGCGCGGCTGAAGTAGAGGACGGAGAGTTCGATCGGGGTCGGTTCCTCGTGTTCGAGGCCGCGGAGGCCGGCGCCGCCGGTGGAGCCCTGGACGAACAGGCGGGTGCCGGTGGGGAGGAGCCGGGTGGAGCGGGCGTGGGCGTGGCCGGCGAGGACGACGGGGGTGAGGCCGGAGAACGCCTCGCCCTCGGTGGGGTCGTGGGTGGCGACGATGTCGGGGGTGGTGCCGGTTTCGCGGAGTTCGGCGGCCAGGCGCTGGCCCTCGGCGCGGATCTGGTCGGCGCCGGTGAAGTCGTCGCGGGTGCTCTTGTCGGGGGTGTAGCGGGGGTCGCCGACGCCGTAGATGCGCAGGCCCTTGACCTCGCGGGTCTCGTTGTCGAGGACGACGGCGTTCTTCTGGTCGTCCACGGCGTCCTCGGTGCCCTTGGAGTCGTGGTTGCCGCGGACGTAGACGTAGGGGACCTTCAGGTCGGAGATGTCGTCGGCGAAGCGGTCCTCGGCGGCGCTGCCGTGGTCCATGAGGTCGCCGGTGTCGATGATCAGGTCGACCTTGAACTGGGTGGTGACGGACTTGATGACGTTCCACGCGGCCGGGTTGAGGTGGATGTCGGAGACGTGCAGGACGCGGAGGGTGGACGGGTCCGGCTCGTAGGTCGGCAGCGTCGAGGTCGTGGTGTAGAGCTCGGAGACGTTGCCGACGAGGCGGGCGAGCTGGGCGCGGTACTCGGAGAAGCGCTCGACGATGCTGCGGGCGTCGCCGACGATCTGGGGGGCGTTGGCGAGCAGGCCGGTGTAGCGGGGCTCGGCGATCGAGTGGGGGTTGAACGTCGCCCAGGTCAGGAGGGTGACGCCGGCCAGGCCGAGGGCGGCGGAGCCCATGCCGAGGAGGGCGCGGCGCCAGGAGCGGAAGACGACGAGGCCCGCGAGGAATCCGGCGAGGAGGGCGACCAGGGCGGCGCGGACGAGGACGGTGACGACGCCGTCGCGGATCTGGTCGGTGATCCGGTCGGTGAGGCGGTCGAGCTCCGTGCCGTCCTCGATCAGCTTCTGGGCCTGCTCGGGCCGGACGTCGGTGAGGCTCGCCTCCAGCGAGACCGGGCCCCAGTGGGTGTCGAGCTGCAGGGAGCCGAGCGGGGGGAGTTCGAGGGTCGTCCCGCCTTGCAGGGACGGGCGGAGGGAGAGCTGGACGTCCGTGGGGCCCACCGCGGTGACGGTGCGTCCGCCGAGGAGGAGGCCGGCGTAGCCCGCGGCGAGGCCGACGGCCATCACGAGGAGGACGCGGGACGTGCGGCCGGTGACGGCGGGGCGGACGCGGCGGGTGACGGGGGAGCAGAAGTCCCGGACGGGGGCGGTGCGGTCGCGGAGGGCGCCGCGGGCTCGCGAGACGCGTTGGCGCAGGGGCGTGAGGACGTCGGTCAGCGCGGTGCGGACCTTGGGCACGTGTTCCCCTTCTGTCGTGCAGGATGGCCAGTGTGATCGAGTTGTCGCGGGACGAGTTCGAGGACCTGGTGGGCGAGGCCCTCGACACCATCCCACCCGAGTTGACCGCCCACATGCGCAACGTCGTCATCGTCGTCGAGGACGAGGCGCCCGAACGCGGTCTTCTCGGGCTGTACCAAGGCGTACCCCTCACCGAGCGCGGTGACTGGTACGCCGGCGTCCTGCCCGATCACATTTCGATCTACCGGAAAGAGATTCTCGAAATCTGCGACACACCGGACGACGTGGTCGAAGAGGTGAGGATCACTGTGGTTCATGAGATCGCTCACCATTTCGGGATCGATGACCGGAGGCTACACGAGCTCGGATACTGACCTCGGGGATTGCGCACTGTAGGTCACACAACTGCCACGCAGCGTGAGTTAATAGGGGGGTCGCCCAACACCGGGCGGGCTGAACTGGAGCATGCGTGGCGGGAAGGCAGGCCGGCAGGCATCGCCGTCCGCCGGAGGAGCAGGCGACCTACCGCGAGGTTTTCGCGGTCGGTGAGTTCCGTGCCCTCTGGCTGGCGCAGGCGCTGTCGTTCGTCGGCGATCAGTTGGCGCAGGTGGCGCTGGCCGTGCTCGTGTACGACCACACGAAGTCGCCGCTGCTGACGGCGCTGGTGTACGCGCTGACCTATCTTCCGCCGATCGTGGGCGGGCCCGTGCTGTCCGGGCTGGCCGACCTGTTCCCGCGCCGCACCGTCATGATCGTCTGCGACGTGGTGCGCGCGGGGCTGGTGGCGCTGATGGCGGTGGTGCCGATGCCGGTCGGCGCCCTGTCGGTCCTGGTGTTCCTGACCGTCCTGCTGGGCGCGCCGTTCTCCGCGGCGCGCGCCGCCGTCCTGCCGGACGTCCTGGAGGGCGACCGGTTCGTGGCGGGGACGGCGATCAACAACATCACCCACCAGGCCACCCAGATGCTGGGGTTCCTCGCGGGCGGCGCGGTCGTCGCCGCCGTCGGGACGCACGAGGCCCTCGCCCTGAACGCGCTCACGTTCGGCGTGTCCGCCGTCATCCTGATCGGCGGGGTGCGGCGGAGACCGGCGTCCAAGAGGCGGAGCGCCGGCGACTCGCTCGGCCTGTGGCGCGGGACGCGGGACGGCGCGCGGCTCGTGTTCGGCGACCCGGTGCTGAGGTCGCTGGTGCTGTTCGCGTGGCTGTGCGCGTTCTACGTGGTCCCCGAGGGCCTCGCCGCGCCGTACGCGGCGACGTTCGGCGGGGACGCGGTCACGGTCGGCCTGCTGCTGTCGGCGATGCCGACGGGGATGGTCATCGGCGCGTTCCTGTTCAGCCGGTTCGTGCGGCCCACGAACCGGCTGCGCGCGATGGGCTGGATGTCGATGCTCGCCTGCCTGCCGCTGATCGGGGCGGGCGTGCACCCGCCGCTGTGGGGCGTCGTCGCGCTGTGGGCGCTGTCCGGCGTCGGCAGCGCCTACCAGCTCGCGGCCAACGCGGCGTTCGTGTCCGCGGTGCCGGCGGCGGGGCGGGGGCAGGCGTTCGGCCTCGCGCAGTCCGGCATCCTCGCCGGGCAGGGCGTCGGCATCCTCGTCGGCGGCGCGGCGACGCAGGTGCTCGGGCCGGAGACGGTGGTGGCGCTCGCCGGCGTGCTGGGCCTGTCGGCCGCCGCGGTCCTCACGCTCGTGTGGAACCAGGTCCGCGGCGACGTCATCGCGGGCGTGCGCCCCCCTGGCGAGCCCGTGGTCCTCACCGCGTCCCAGACGGGCGACCTGACCAGCGGGGTCAGCCGCTCGGCCCCCGCCTCCTAGGCGTTCGTGCGGTTCTTGTTGAGGGCGTCCTTGGACTTCTGGACGGCGTCCTGGACGGTCGGGGAGTCGCCGGCCTTCTTGAACAGGTCCTCCGCGATCGACTTCGCGGCGCCCTCCTCGGGGATGAGCACCCACGCGATCACGTAGAGGGCGAGCCCGGCCCCGCCGAACAGCGTGAACACGGCGAGTCCGAGGCGGATGATGTTGGCGTCGACGCCGAGGTACTGCGCGGCGCCCGAGCAGACGCCGGCGAGCATCCGGCCGTCGTGGGTGCGGCGCAGCTGCTTCTGCGGGGTTCCGGTGGTGTTCTTCTCCATGTCCATGCCTCGATCATGCCCACCCGGGAGCGTCTCTGACATCCGGATTCGCCCTGATCCGCCCCTGAGTGAACCCCTGCCCGCTCCGGGCGGCGCCCCCGACGTACCCTCGTGGGCGGAACCGCCCGCGGGAGGAGGCCCGGATGGACGTGCTGCGGATCGACGACCGGCTCACCGACGAGGAGCGCATGGTCCGCGACACCGTGCGGACGTTCGTGACGGAGCGGGTCGTGCCGCACGTCCCGGAATGGTTCGAGGACGGCACGGTCCCCGTCCGGGAGCTCGCCCCGGAGCTGGGCAAGCTCGGGCTGCTCGGCATGCATCTGGAGGGGTACGGCTGCGCCGGGATGAGCGCCGTCGCCTACGGGGTGGCGTGCCGGGAGCTGGAGGCCGCCGACTCCGGCCTGCGCAGCTTCGTCTCCGTCCAGGGCTCCCTGTCGATGACGGCGATCCACCGGTACGGGTCGGAGGAGCAGAAGGAGCGGTGGCTGCCGCGGATGGCGGCGGGCGAGGCGCTCGGCTGCTTCGGCCTGACCGAGCCCGACCGCGGCTCCGACCCCGGCGACATGCTCACCCGCGCCCGCCGCGACGGCTCCGACTGGATCCTGAACGGCGCCAAGATGTGGATCACGAACGGATCCGTGGCCGACGTCGCCGTCGTCTGGGCGCAGACCGACGAGGGGATCCGCGGCTTCCTCGTCCCGAAGGACACCCTCGGGTTCACCACCGGTGACATCCACCGGAAGATGTCGCTGCGCGCGTCGGTCACGTCCGAGCTCGTCCTGGAGGACGTGCGCGTCCCCGCGGACGCGATGCTCCCCGGCGCGCGGGGCCTCCGGGGGCCGCTCGGCTGCCTGTCGGAGGCGCGGTACGGCATCGTGTGGGGCGCGATCGGCGCCGGACGGTCCTGCTACGAGGCGGCGGTCGCGTACGCCAAGACCCGCGAGCAGTTCGGCAGGCCCATCGGCGCGTTCCAGCTCACGCAGGAGAAGCTCGCCTGGATGGAGGTCGCCCTAGGGCAGGCCGGCCTCACCGCCCTGCACATCGGGCGTCTCAAGGACGAGGGGAGCGTCACGCCGCAGCAGATCTCGTTCGGCAAGCTCGCCAACGTCCGCGCCGCCCTCGACGTCGCGCGGCAGGCCCGCACGGTCCTCGGCGCGAACGGGATCACCCTCGAATATCCCGTGATCCGGCACATGAACAACCTGGAGAGCGTCCTGACCTACGAGGGGACCCAGGAGGTCCATCTGCTCACGCTCGGGAAGGCGGTGACCGGCCTGGACGCGTTCCGTTAAGTGACACTGGACCCCTCCGCGTAGGGTTACTCAGTGGACGCCCGGCCACCGAGCTGGGCAGACTCGCCAGGTCAAGAGATCAACCCAGAGGGAGCGGCATGAGAGTCGGCATCGTCGGGGCCACCGGACAGGTCGGGGCCAAGATGCTCGAAATCCTGGCCGAACGCGCATTTCCCATCGACGAGCTGCGGCTGTTCGCCTCGGCCCGCTCGGCGGGCCGCAAGCTGCCGTGGAACGGCACCGAGATCACCGTCGAGGACGCGGCGGCCGCCGACTACTCCGGCCTCGACATAGCGCTGTTCTCCGCGGGCAAGACCACCTCGAAGGCGCTCGCCCCGAAGGTCGCCGAGGCCGGCGCCGTCGTGATCGACAACTCCTCGGGCTGGCGCCTCGACCCGGACGTGCCGCTCGTCGTCGCCGAGGTCAACCCGCACGCCGCCGCGAACCGCCCCAAGGGGATCATCGCGAACCCGAACTGCACCACGATGGCGGCCATGCCCGTCCTGCGGCCGCTGCACGACGAGGCGGGCCTCGCGGCCATGGTCGTCTCCACCTACCAGGCCGTGTCCGGCAGCGGCCTCGCGGGCGTCGCCGAACTGCACGACCAGACGTCGAAGGTCGTGCCGAGCGCCGACAAGCTCACCCACTCGGGCTCCGCCCTGGAGTTCCCCGAGTCGGCGGTGTACGTGCGGCCGATCGCGTTCAACGTCCTGCCGATGGCCGGGTCGATCGTGGACGACGGCCTCGCCGAGACCGACGAGGAGCAGAAGCTCCGCAACGAGAGCCGCAAGATCCTGGAGATCCCGGACCTGAAGGTCTCCGGCACCTGCGTGCGCGTGCCCGTGTTCACCGGCCACTCACTGCAGATCAACGCCCGCTTCGAGCGCCCGATCTCTCCCGAGCGCGCCGCCGAACTGCTGGGCGCCGCCCCCGGCGTGGTGCTGTCCGACGTCCCGACCCCACTCCAGGCCGCGGGCCAGGACCCGACCTACGTGGGCCGCATCCGCCGCGACGAGACCGTCGACAACGGCCTGGCCCTCTTCTGCTCCGGCGACAACCTCCGCAAGGGCGCCGCACTCAACACCATCCAGATCGCGGAGTTGCTGGCCGGCGCCTAACTCGCGCGGCTGCCTCGGACCTCCAGGGAGTCGAGGAGGGCGGCGGTGCTGCGCGCGATCTCCTCGACGGCACGGTCGAACGCCTCCGCGTTGTGGGACGCGGGGGCGCGGAACCCCGAGATCTTGCGGACGTACTGGAGCGCCGCCGCCCGCACGTCGTCATCGGTCACGTCCTCCGAGTAAGGCGGACGGAGCGTCTTGATGCTTCGGCACATACCCCCATTGTGACCCCCGCCTATGACGTTCCACCCCCGCCCGAGCCATCGGGCGCAAGCGGGCGACGGCCGCAACGGCGGGCGCTGACCCGCACCGTCGGACGCGCTGACCTCAGCCGCCACCGCAACCCCGCGACAACCTGAACCGTCGCGATCGCGTCCGAAGGCAGGTTTCGAGCGAAGCAAGAAACCTGATCGCGCAGCGAGCCGCTGGGCGAGTCGAAGCGATGCAGCAATCGCACGCTTTTGTAGGCGCGAGGGCCCCCAGGGCCCTCGCGCCTACAAAAGCAATAAGCAGGCACGAGGGCCCGGCGGGGGGCGGGGTCCCCGGTGTGCGGCGGGCGCGCGGGACGGGCCGAGATTCGTCCCGTGCGGCCGCCTGCGGTCAGCCCTGGGGGGTGGAGAGGGGCTGTCCAAAATTGCATCGTGGCGGCCGGGCGGTGTCAACGGATCAAGCCGCCACTGGATTTTCAACTGTGCTGAACGGGGCCGTTCAAAATTCTGAAACCGGCCTCTGAGCTGCGGTGGTCAGCTGCTGAAGGCGATGTCGTCGACGCCGGCCTCGATGAGGCTGGCGGTACCGGCGTCGGCGGCCTCCACGAGGATGCGGACGGTCTGCCCGGCGTAGGCGGAGACGTCGGCCTCGTGCGTCCGCCAGGAGCCCGCGCGGTTGGACGCGGCGCCCGGCTGGTTCAGGACGGTCGTGGACCCGTTCGGCCCCACGACCGACACCCGCAGGTAGTCGGACGACGAGCTGTTGTTCAGGTGGGCGAGGTACCAGGAGAACGACAGTGTCCGGGTCCCGGCGGGGAGGGCGATCTGGCCCGACCGGATGGTGCTGGTGCCGCCGTCGAGGTCGTTCGCTCCGGCGTCGCCGCCCGCGGCCGCGCCGGTGGTCAGCGCGCCGCTGCCGTTCGCGGCGGCGAGCTGGAGTGCGGTGCCCGAGTAGCTCGTCGGCTGCGGTGTGCCGCGCTCCCAGGCGCCCGCCGTCGCGGTGTCGGTGCCGCCCGAGTCGGCCGTCCAGCCCGTGTTGGTCTCCAGGTCGTCCGAGTAGACGACGTCCCCGGGCGGTTCCTGGGTGCCGCCCTCGCCGCCGAGCGTCCACACGGCGTGGGCGATGGCGTCGGCGTTGCGGTCCAGCGCGGTGTCGTTGATGTTGGCGGTGGTGTCGCAGGATGCGTGGTAGCAGCGGTCGAACGCCACCCCGGCCTGGCCGCCCCAGAGCTGCGCCTGCTGGGTCGTCTTGCGTCCCTCGGCGCCCGTGAAGAGCCCGCCGGCGGGGATGCCGACGCGGATGAACGGGCCGTAGTCGGAGCGTCCGTCGAACGCGGTGTCCTGGACGGGCACGTTGATCGACGTGAAGTGGCTGCGCAGCACCCGCTCGATCTCGGCGGAGCCGGCGGGGCCGCCGCTGCCGCTGGATCCGTCGCCGTCGTAGGCGAAGTAGCCCGGGTTGGGCGAGCCGATCATGTCGAAGTTGAGGTAGCCGCCGATCCGCGACCGTTCGCTGGACGGCAGGTTGTTGACGTAGTGCGTCGAGCCGATCAGGCCGAGCTCCTCGGCGCCCCACCAGGCGAACCGGAGGTGCCGGTCGGGCTGGTGGCCGGTCCGGGCGACGGCGAGCGCGGTCTCCAGGATCGCGGCGGACCCGGAGCCGTTGTCGTTGATGCCGGGGCCCGCGGTGACGCCGTCGAGGTGGCCGCCGACCATCAGGACGTTGTTCGCGTCCCCGCCCGGCCAGTCGGCGATCAGGTTGTAGCCGGTGGCGCTGCGGTAGGTGAACGACTGGATGGCGGTCTGGTAGCCGGCGGCGTCCAGCCTCGCCTTCACGTAGTCGAGGGAGGCGCGGTAGCCGGGCCGGCCGTGGGCGCGGTTGCCGCCGTTGGCGTTGGCGATGGTCTGGAACTGCGTCAGGTGCGCCTTGACGTTGGCGAGCGGGATGTCGGGCGCGGCGAGCGCCGCGGCGGGGGGCGCCGCCGACGCGGCGCCCGGCAGGAAGGCGCCGACGAGCAGGGCGGCCGCCCCCAGGGTGGCCATCTTGCGGGATCTCATACGTACCTCCAGGTGGGGGACGCGGCCCGTGACGGGGGAGCGGGCCCCGTCACGGGCCGCGGGCGGGGGGCGGTCAGGAAGCGGTGATCTGGACGTTGTCGATGCCGGCCTCGACGAGGCTGGCGGTTCCGGCGTCGGCCGCCTCGACGACGATGCGGACGCTCTGGCCCGCGTACGCCGACAGGTCGTACGTGGCGGTCTGCCACGATCCGGCCCGGTTGGTGGCGGCGCCGGTCGCGCTCAGCGCGGTGCTCGACCCGTTCGCCCCGACGACGCGGACCCGCAGGTAGTCGTCGGCGGAGCTGTTGTTGAGGTGGGCGAGGTACCAGGAGAACCGCAGCGACAGGGTCCCGGCCGGAAGGGCGATCGCCGGTGACCGGACGGTCGTCGTGCCGCCGTCGAGGTCATTGCCGCCCGCGTCCGAGCCGGCCGCGGCGCCGGTGACCAGGCCGGCGCTGCCGCCCGCGGCGGCGAGCTGCAGGCTCGTCCCGGACCAGCTGGTCGCCTGGGGGGTGCCGCGTTCCCAGGCGCCCGCCGTCGCGGTGTCGGTGCCGTCCGGGTCGGTCGTCCAGCCCTGCGCGGACTCGAAGCCGTCCGAGAAGACGGTGTCCGGCGGCTGCTGGCCGCCGCCGCAGGACTGCTCGCCGCTCTGCTCGGGGACGCTGACCGCGCTCCAGGCCGCCTTCACCGCGTTGCACTCGGTGGCGGAGCCGGGGAACAGCTCCAGCGCGGCGTTGACGGTCTCGACGCGCGCCCTGGCGTGGCTCCAGCTCGTCACCTTGCGGTTCAGGCCGCCCATGAAGATCTGGCCGGCCTTCTGGATCCCGATGCCGGTGACGGTCGAGCCGTTGCACGTCGGGCTGGCCGGGCCGCCGGCGGGGTTCGACCCCTCCGCGAGCAGGTAGAACCAGTGGTTCTGCGGGCCCGCGGCGGCGTGCACCTCGGTGCGCGGGATCGAGGACGAGTAGCAGTTCGGGTCCCCGAGCGCGGCCGGGTTGTACATGTTGCGGATCGGGCCGCTGCCGACGAGGTCGACCTCCTCGCCCACCAGGTAGTCCGGCGGGTCGAGGCCGGCGGGCTCGTTCATGTAGTGCTCGGTCAGCGCGCCGAAGATGTCGCCGGCCGACTCGTTCATGCCGCCCTTCTCGTTGCCGTTGCCGCCGCCGGCGCCGCCGGGCGTATTGCTGAACACGGCGTGGCCGTTCTCGTGCGCGACGACGTCGGCGCTCGTGGCCTGGCGGGTGCCGGCCGAGTTGCGGCCGTAGTTGGTGTAGCTGCCGTTCCAGAACGCGTTGGCCTGGTTCAGGCCCACCCGCATGGGGAAGCCGCCGCCGCTGCCGTTGAGGCCGTTGCGGCCGAGCCAGCTGCCCAGCATGTCCCACTGCTTCTGGACGGCGTACATGGCGTCGACGCAGGCGGTCTCCAGGTTGGTGCCGCTGCCGTTGCCCCAGGCGCTGTCGGTGCCGGTGTAGGTGGAGCCGTTCTGGCCGCCGCAGCGGACGCCGGAGCGCAGCGGGTCGGTCATCGACGTCGCCGCGGTGCTGATGTCGACGGTGCCGTGGTAGTAGCTCTGGTCGTCGGCCACGGCGGCGCCGGCGGCGTCGCGGACCTCGTCCCAGGTCTCCGTGACCTTGCCGGTCTTGGCGTCCACGTACACGTGCAGCTTCGTCGGCGCCTTCTCGCGGGTGCCGGTGACGACGCTCTCGTAGACGAGGCGTCCCGACCCTTCCGCCATGACCATCAGGCGGGGCGCGGACGCGCTCTCGACCTCGGACACCTGGGCGCGGGACGTCTTCGCAGCTTGCGCCGCCGAGATCTCGGCGTCGGTCGAGACGTCGAGCTTCCGCGTCTGGCCGAGGGACGTGCTGAGCACCCCGCCGCCGGCGTCGGTGGTGACGACGAAGTCGCCGCCGTAGACGGGCAGGCCGTCGTAGTAGCGGTCGTAGGAGACGTGCTGGAGGCCGCGCAGGCCGGAGGTGACTCCGCGCCGGACGATCTTCTCTTCGGGGGCCTTCTTGAACTCCGCGGGCTTCGCGGCGACGAGGCGGTCGGCCGCGTCGGCGGCGAGGGTGCGGGGGCTGTCTCTTATA
>NZ_SMKB01000244.1:0-10467 GCF_004348575.1 Actinomadura sp. 7K534 | reverse complement strand
CGGTGGGGCACGAGGACCTCCTTGGCGTGGAGTTGGTGTGTGGTAGCTCCACACCACGCCAGGAGGTCCTCCTTATTGCAAGATCATCCAGCCCGTGTCGCCGTCACCAACGTCCATGGGCAGTACAGCTAGGCGAGCCGGAGCGATGCAGCGATCGCACGCATTGCCCGCCGAAGGGAAGGCCCTCTAGGGCCTGACCGCCAAGGGCGATGCAATAAGCACGCGGCGCCCGTCCGGGTCAGGCCCGCACTTTCTCCTGAGCCGGACGGGCGACCGCGCCCTGGGACAGGCGCCCATGTGCCGGCGGAGCGGGCACATGCACACGGTGGGCGCCTGCGTGGGGGGAGGGGCCGCGCAGGTCGAACCATCGATCGGCGAGGGGCTCGTTACCGTACCCGGGAGTTTGCGCGTTCCGGAGTCGGCGGTCACCCTTGTGTACATTTCGTTCACGGTGAGGCCGAGACGAAAGGTGCGCGTGTGCGGCGTCCCGAATGGACGATTCCCGGCCGCTGGAGTGTGGCGCGGCAGCTCCTGGTGCTGCAGGCGGCGATCGTCGGGCTGCTGGTGGCGGCGGGCGCGGGCATCGCCTACCTGGACGCCGGGCGGTCCGCCGACGACGCGGCGGCGCAGACGGTGACGGCGCTCGCGAAGAGCATCGCCGACGCCGACAACGTGCGCGTCGCGGTCGCGACCCCCGATCCCAGCCGGCTGCTGCAGCCGTACGCCGAACGCGTCCGCCACGACACCGGCGTCGACTTCGTCACGATCATGAGCCCGGCCGGGATCCGCTACACCCACCCGAACCCGTCCCGGATCGGCGGGCCGTTCGTCGGCAACACCGGGCCCGCCCTCGCGGGGCTGACGTTCACCGAGACCTACACGGGGACGCTCGGCCCGTCCGTCCGCACCGTCGCCCCGGTCTACGACGACGGGCGCATCGTGGCGCTGGTCGCGGTCGGCATCACGATCCGCGTCATCACCGCCGAGCTGCGGCAGCGGCTGATCTCGCTGGCCGTCGTCGCCGCCGCGGTGCTGGCGGTCGGCGTGGGCGGCAGCTATCTGGTCGCCGCCCGGCTGCGCCGGCAGACCCGCGGCGTCGCGCCCGGCGAGCTGCGCGAGATGTTCGAGTACTACGAGGCCATCCTGCACACCGTCCGGGAGGGCCTGCTGCTCCTCGACCGCTCGGGACGCGTCGTGCTGTGCAACGACGCCGCCCGCGACCTCCTCGACCTGGATCCGGACCCGCGGGGGCGGCGCGTCACGGAGCTGGGGCTGTCGGACGAGCTGGCCGCCACCTGCGCCTCGGCCGAGCCGCGGTCGGACGAGGTCCACGTCGCCGACACCCGCGTGCTCGTCGTGAACACCAAGCCCGTCCGGTCGCGGGACACGGCGATGGGCAACGTCGTCACGCTGCGCGACCACACCGAGCTGCAGGTGCTGACCGGCGAGCTGGACACCGTGCGCGGGTTCGCCGAGTCGCTGCGCTCGCAGGCCCACGAGGCGGCGAACCGGCTGCACACCGTGGTGTCGCTGGTGGAGCTGGGCCGTCCCGACCAGGCCGTCGAGTTCGCCACCGCCGAGCTGCGGACCGCGCAGCGGCTCACCGACCGGGTCGTCGGGTCGGTGTCCGAACCGGTGCTGGCCGCCCTGCTGCTCGGCAAGTCCGCGGAGGCGGGGGAGCGCGGCGTCGAGCTCGCCGTCACCGAGGACACCGTCATGGAGGGCGTGGCCGAGCCCCGCGACCTCGTCACCATCCTCGGCAACCTCATCGACAACGCGGTGGACGCCGCGCTCGCGGGCGCGGACGTCCGGCCGCCGCGCGTGGTCGTCAGCGCGCGGCAGGAGGACGGCGCGCTCGTCCTGGAGGTGGCCGACAGCGGGCCGGGCGTGGACCCGGACGCGGTGCCCGAGATGTTCCGGCGCGGCTGGACGACCAAGACGTCCGGCGGGCCCGTCGGGCACGGCATCGGCCTCGCGCTGGTCGGGCAGGCCGTCCGCCGCCACGGCGGCGACGTCCGGGTGAGCCACGACGAGGGCGCCGTGTTCACCGTCCGGCTGCCGCTGGAAGCGCCATGATCAAGGTGCTCGTGGTCGAGGACGACCCCGTCGCCGCCGAGGCGCACCGCTCCTACGTCGAGCGCGTCGCCGGTTTCACCGTCGGCGGCGTCGTCCACTCCGGGGCGGAGGCGCTGCGATTCTGCGAGCGCTCCGCCGTGGACGTCGTCCTGCTCGACTTCTACCTCCCCGACACGCACGGCCTCACGGTGTGCCGTGCGCTCCGCGCCGCGGGCAGCGAGGTGGACGTCATCGCCGTCACCTCCGCCCGGGACCTGGCCGTGATCCGGTCGGCGGTGTCGGTCGGCGTCGTCCAGTACCTGCTCAAGCCGTTCACGTTCCCGTCCCTGCGCGACAAGCTCGAACGGTACGCGCGGTTCCGGGAGCAGGCGGTCGGCGCCGGGGAGGTCAGCGGCCAGGCCGACGTGGACGGGATGCTCGCCACCCTCCGTACCCCCGGCCACCGCACGCTGCCCAAGGGCATGAGCGACGAGACGCTCCAGGCCGTCACCGAGGTGCTGGCCGGCGCCGCCGACGGGCTGTCCGCCGCCGCGGCCGCCGACCTCACCGGCGTCTCCCGCGTCACCGCGCGCCGCTACCTCGAATACCTCGCGGAGAACGGCCTCGCGCACCGCCGCCCGCACTACGGTCAGGTCGGGCGCCCGGAAGTGCGCTTCTACCCCGGGTAGACGGGGTACTCATGTGACGAGTGTGATCGACATCGGGGGAGTGTTGTCGTGAACGACAAGCAAGGCAAGGACAGGGCGGCCGGGAGCACCGGGCGGGAGGGCGGTTCGGGCGGCGGTACGGGCAAGCGTCCGAAGAAGCCCGGTGACGCGGCCCGCAAGATGCGCGCGATGTTCCAGGGGACGAGGCCGGCCGGCGAGGCCCGGCCCGCACCACGCGGCGGTGGCACCCGCTCCGCACCCGCCGAGTAAACGGGGGTTAACCTGCTCTTTCTCCAAAGTGGCGATTCGTCCGATACATGGTGAGCATGAATCGGACATCAGTGACTTTGGGGGGACGGTATGAGTCAGGATGACACACGGACCGCCGGTCAGGGCTCCACCGGGACGATGCGCAAGCGGGGTCCTGACGGCGGTTCCAGCGAACTCGTCACAGAAGACGGCACCACCCGGATCGCCGACACCGTCGTCGCCAAGATCGCGACGATGGCGGCGCGGCAGGTCGGCGGCGTGTACGCGATGGGCAGCGGGATGTCCCGGACGCTCGGCTCGGTCCGGGAACGCGTGCCCGGCGTCGCGTCCGACGACACCCAGGGCGTGGACGTTCAGGTCGGCGAGCGCCAGGCCGCCGTGGACATCGACCTTGTTGTGGAGTACGGGCTCTCGATCCCGGACCTCGCGGGCGCGGTGCGCGCGAACGTCGTCAACGAGGTCGAGCACATGTGCGGCCTGGAGGTCGTCGAGGTGAACATCACCGTGGACGACGTCCACCTGGACGGCGACGAATCCGACGAGCAGTCCGCGGGGCCCCGTGTCCGATGATCGCCTGGACGAGCGAGGCGGACCCATGGGCGCGACGGAGAGCGGTGCCCGGCCGGAGATGAGCGAGGCGTCCGGCCCGGCGCCGGCCGCCGGGGCTCCCGCGGCCGGTGGCGCGGGCCGGGTCGAGCTGGCGCTGCGGCTGGGCGAGGCGGCGATGCGGTGCGCGGACGTGCTGGGACTGACGTCCGGGCCGCGCGGCTGGATCGCGACCTACCGTCCGGGGCCGCCGCTCGCGGGGGTGGCGGTGCGTTCCGGGGAGGTCGAGGTCGGAGTCGTCGTCCGGTACGGACGGCCGTGCATGGAGATCGCCGACGACGTCCGGCGCCTGGTGCGCCCGCTCGCCGGCGGGCGGCGGGTGACGGTCCTGATCGGGGATCTGGCGGAGGAACGGCCCACGAGAGAGGGGGATTCGTAATGGACATGAGACTGCTGTGGCCCCTCGTCGGAATGGCCTTCGGGGTGGCGCTGGGATTCGCCGGAGCGTTCGGGGGGTTCGGGCCGTTCTTCATCGTCCTCTTCCTCGGCGCACTCGGCTTCCTGGTCGGCCGCGCCATCGAGGGCGATCTCGACCTCGGGCGGCTGATCGGCACCGGTCGGCGGTCGCGATGAAGAACGGGGAGCGGGGCACCACCACGATCCGCGAGCAGGCCGTGGCGCGCATCGTCGCGCGGGCCGCCGCGGAGATCGGCGAGTCCGGAGGGGTCGGCCGGGCGGTCCTCGGCGTGCCGGTCCCCGGACGCCGCCCGGCCCGCACCGAGGTCCGGGTGAACGGGGACGTCGTCACCGCGAAGGTGGTGATGTCGGTGACCTACCCGATGCCGGTGCGCGATGTGGCGCGGAGGGTGCGGGAGAGCGTGCGCGCCAGGGTGGCGGAGCTGACCGGCTACTCCGTCCGGCAGGTGGACATCGACGTCTCCGAGCTGGGCCGTCCGGGCGCCGGTGAAAGGACCGTGCGGTGACCGCGCAGGCCGGTCTCCGGCCCGCCGTCGAGCGGGCGGACCCGAAGGCCGGCTCGCGGAAGGCGGACCGGGCGGCGAGGCACGTGTTCCGCTCGCGCCGGGTCCGGACCGCCATGGTCGCCGCACTGCTGCTGACGGCGGGCGGCGTGCTCACCGCGATCGAGGTCATCTCGACGCTGCTCGACCGTCCCGTGCGCGTCTTCCCCTACGGGTGGGTGAGCGACGCGGCGTGGGACGACTGGTACGTGCTCGCGATCTTCGGCGCGCTGGCGGCGCTCGGCCTCTTCTTCCTGCTGGCGGCCCTGCTGCCGGGCAGGTCCCGGACGGTCCCGCTGCACGGCGGCGATCCCGCCCTGGTGATGGGGGTGAGCAGGCGCGGGCTCAGGCGCGCCGTCGCCGCGGCGGCCGAGGAGGCGCCGGGCGTGTCGGGCGTGGCGCGGGTCCGGCTGGGGCGCCGGCGGGTGACGGTGGTCGCCGAGACGCCCGTGCACGAACCCGCGGGGCTGCACGAGGGCGTCGCCGAGACCGTGCGCGACCGCCTCGACCGCCTCGAACCGTTGCCCGACCGGTCGGTGCGGGTGCGGATGCTGCACCGGGGGGCGTGATGGACCGCCGTCCCGCGCACCTCAACCGCACCGGGCTGATCCTGGTCGGTGTCGTCCTCGCGGCCGCGGGGGGCGCCGGCCTCGCGCGGGGCCTCGGGGTCTTCGGGGACGGACGGGCGTCCGCGCCGGTCCTCACCGCAGGGGTGCGCCGATTCGCCGAGGACAACGCCTGGTTCTGGCCGGCCGTCGCCGCCGCCGCGGTCGTCCTGGCGCTGCTCGGCATCGCCTGGCTGCTCGCCCAGGGGCGCACCGGCAGGCTGCCGGGCCTGGCCCTGGAACCGGACGCCGGGGCGGGGACGACGCGCCTGTCGGCCAAGGCCGTCTCCGCCGCGCTCGAAGCCGAGATCGGCGAGTATCCGGGCGTCCGGAAGGTGCGGGCCCGCCTGATCGGTTCGTCCGGCCGGCCGGAGCTGCGGCTGAACATCGCGTACGGGGAGCACGCGGACCCCGCCGAACTGCGCCGGCGCGTCCAGGACGAGGCCGTGCCGCGGCTGCGGGCCGCGCTCGAACGGGACTCGGTGCCCACCGTGGTGCGGCTGCGCCTCGTGTCGGGGGAGCAGACCCCGACCGTCGTCTGAGTGCTTGCCGACACTTTGGTGGCGATTGAGGGCTGTTTGCCGCTTATGGGGCTAGCGTCGAAAGCGAACGTGACGTCGAGGGCATGAAGGAGGCGCGCTTGTCCGACCTCGCACTGTCGGGCGGCTCCACCGCGGGGCCCTTTGGCGTATGGAGGAAAGAGACGGACCACAGTATGGGCCCCTCCCGCTGAGCGGTCCGACGGCCCGGGAGCCACGGCGGTATACGCCGGGCTCCCGGGTTTCTTTCGTGTGAGGCAGCCCACGCGCGCAGTGGGTTGTGTTTTCCAACTTACTGATCGGATACTCCGAGAGTGAGTTGGAAAACACAACGGAGGTGGGAGTCATGCGCGACGCGGTGATCGTGGAGGCCGTGCGCACCCCGGTGGGCAAGGGCAAGCCGAACGGGTCGCTGCACGACGACCACCCGGCCGACCTGCTGGCCCGGACGCTGCGCACGCTCGTCGAACGCGCGGGCATCGACCCGGCCCGGGTGGACGACGTCGTCGGCGGCGTCGTCACCCAGGTCGGCGACCAGGCGCTCAACATCACCCGCACCGCCGTCCTCGCCGCGGGGTTCCCGGAGAGCGTCCCCGCCATGACCGTCGACCGGCAGTGCGGCTCGTCGCAGCAGGCCCTGCACATCGCGGCGCAGGGCGTGCAGAGCGGCGCGTACGACATCGCGATCGCGTGCGGCGTCGAGTCGATGTCCCGCGTGCCGATGGGGTCGAGTGTGCTGCCCGGCACGAACCCCTTCGGGACGATGCTCGGCGAGCGGTACCCGGCCGGCCTCGTCGGCCAGGGCATCAGCGCCGAGCTGATCGCCGCCCGCTGGGACCTGCCCCGCGAGGAGCTCGACGCCTTCGCCTACGAGTCGCACCGCCGCGCCGCCGAGGCGTGGAAGAACGGCGAGTTCGACCGCGAGGTCGCCTGGGCGGGCCAGTGGGACGAGACCGTCCGTCCCGGGACGTCCCCGGAGATCCTCGCCGGGCTCGCACCGGCCTACTACGACGAGCGCACGGCCGAGCGGTTCCCCGAGATCGCCTGGAAGATCACCGCGGGCAACGCGTCGCCGATCAACGACGGCGCCGCCGCCGTGCTCGTCATGGGCGCCGACGTCGCCGAGCGCCTCGGCCTGCGCCCCCGCGCCCGCTTCCACGCGTTCGCCGTGACCGGCGACGACCCGCTGCTGATGCTCACCGCGATCATCCCCGCGACCGAGAAGGTCCTGGACCGGGCGGGCCTGTCCCTCGGCGACATCGACCTGTTCGAGGTGAACGAGGCGTTCGCCCCGGTCGTGCTGGCCTGGCAGCGCGAGACCGGCGCCGACCCCGCCCGGGTCAACGTCCGCGGCGGCGCGATCGCGATCGGCCACCCGCTCGGCGCCAGCGGCACCCGCATCATGACGACGCTCCTGCACGCCCTCGAAGACCGCGGCGGACGCTACGGCCTGCAGACCATGTGCGAGGCCGGCGGCCTGGCCAACGCCACCGTCATCGAGCGGCTCTGACGGATGGGCCGGACGGGCAGGGCGGCCGGTGCGGCGTCCGCGGACGCCCACCGGCCCCCGCCGGATCGCGGCGCAACACCCGCGGAGCCGGGCGGGACGCCGCCGCCCGGCCGGTCACGACCGGTGAGGGCCGCAGGCCCGGCCGAACGGCCGGAGCGGCGCATTAGGCTGCGTGGTATGCCGAAGGACGCCCAGCCACGTGAGTGCTCGGTCGCCGACACGCTGGAGCTGGTCGGCGAGCGCTGGAGCCTGCTCGTGATCCGCGAGCTCGTCTACGGGGTGCGGCGCTTCGACGGGATCGCCCGGAACACGGGGGCGTCCCGCGACATCCTCACGTCCCGGCTCCGTAAGCTGGAGGCGAACGGCATCATCCGCCGCGAGCGCTACAGCGACCGGCCGGCCCGCTACGAGTACCACCTGACCCCCGCGGGCGTGGAGCTGTGCGATGTCCTGCTCGTGCTGATGAAGTGGGGCGACCGCCACCTGAACGCGGACGACCCGCCCGTCCGCTGGCAGCACTCCTGCGGCAACCCGGTCAGCCCCATGGTGATCTGCCGCCACTGCGGCAACGAGGCCCGCCACGGCGCCCACTCGCCCACCGGACGCGGCGTGCTGACGTCCTGAGCCCGGCCGGTCAGCGTTCCGCGGCGAGGCGGACGCCGAGCCCGATGAACAGCCGAGCCCGATGAACAATCGAGGTCGGCAGGAACAGGGTGAGCAGATCCGCATCGACCGGCACCTATTGATCGCGACACGGCATCCCGGCGCTCAGCCCGGCCCGCCGCCGAGGCTGACCTCGTTGCCGTCGGGGTCGCGGTAGATCACCTTGGCCACGTCGTTCTCGTACGTCTCGCGGTCCGTGGGCTCGATGCCGCGTGCGGTGATCGCGCCGACCCGGTCGTCGAGGTCGTCGACGTAGGAGAACACCAGCGCGTGCCCGGCCCGCTCAGGGTCTTGGACGATGTAGACGTACCGGTGCTCGGCCACCTCCCACACGGCCTCGATGTCGTTCGGCAGGAACGACGGCTCCCTGCCGAAGAACCGCTCGTACCACGGCAGTGCCGCCTTGTAGTCGGTGACGGGAATGCCGGCGAAGAGGTCCAGCGCCATGTTCTCTCCCTCTACGTGGAGCCTGAGTGCTGCCGGTACCGACTCCGGCGGCGGAGGAAAGTCATCGCCGTGCCTCGCTCGCCGGCCGTGATCACGTGGCGGAAGGGGAGCGCCAGGAGCAGGGCGACGGCGACGAGGAGCCCGCTCGTCCAGAGGGGGCCGAGCTCACCGGCCCCGGTGCCGAGGGTGGCCGCGGCGATGAGGGGCCCGGCGGCGGCACCGGTGTTGAGCGCCGCGATCGAGTAGGAGCCGGCCATGGTGGGGGCGCCCGCCGCCTCGTAGAGGACGCGCGTGATCAGCGTGCCGCCCAGCGCGAACGACAGGGTGCCCTGGACGAACACGAGGACCAGCAGCGCGACCGGTTCCCCGGCGAGCAGCGCCATGGCCGGCCAGCCAGCGAGCAGCAGCGGTCCGCCGGCCGCGAGGACCAGGCCGGGGCGGCGGTCGGACAGCCGTCCCGCGATGGTCACCCCGGCGAAGGAGCCGGCGCCGAAGAGCACCAGGGCGACGGAGATCCACCACTCGTCCAGCCCGCCGGCGCCGGTCACGACCGGGGCGAGGAAGGTGAAGCTCGCGAAGGTCGCCGCGTTGACCAGCGCGCCGAGCAGCATGACGAGCAGCAGCCGCGGCCTCGCCAGGAGCACGAGTTCCGCCCGCAGCGGCGAAGCGGCGGCGGTGCCCGGCTTCGCGCGGCGGCCCGGAACCCCCGTCAGAATGCCGATGGCCGCGGGCAGGCAGAGCGCGGCGACGGCCCAGAACGTGGCCCGCCACCCGTGCAGCGCGCCGAGCACCGAACCGCCGGGGACCCCGGCGATCGTCGCGACCGTCGTGCCCGACAGCAGCACGGCGAGCGCGCGTCCCTTCCGGCCGGTCGGGACGAGCGCGGCGGCGGTCGTCAGCGCCACGGCGAGGAACCCCGCGTTCGCGAGCGCCGCGAGGACGCGGGTCGTGAGCAGGACCGGGAGGCTCGTGGTGAGGGCGCCCACGGCGTGGGCCGCCGCGAACAGCAGCAGGAAGCCGAGCAGGCTCGCCCGTCCCGGCCGGTTGCGGGCGAGCGCCGCCATGAGCGGGGCGCCGGCGGCCATCCCGATCGCGAAGGCCGAGGTGAGGGCGCCCGCCGCCCCGACCGTGACGCCGAGGTCCGCGGCGATGTCCGGGAGGAGCCCGGCGAGCATGAACTCCGAGGTGCCCATGGCGAAGACCGCCAGGGCGAGCAGGTACAGCGAGAGAGGCATCGAGTCGATCCCGAGGTGAGGAGGAGCACGAGAGGAGACGTCTCGTCACCGCGGTCAGCGCCCGATGGGCGCACCGGTCCGGCCGCGGGCGCGGCGGGACGGGAAGCTCAGTGGTTCAGGGAGCTGACGGCGTGACCGAAAGCCCCCGCCTTGGACGCCTCGGGGCTCGACATGCCGAGCACGCTACCCGCCCACCGCCCACCGGAGCACCCCGATTTCCGCCACGGGTCAGGAGGTCGCGTCCAGGAGGGCGCGGGCGCCGGTCCGGGCGGTCGCGGCGGCCGTGGGGTCGCCGTGGACGCCGGCCACCATGATGGCCCCCTCCGCTAGCAGGTGGATCGGCTCGGCGGCGGACGGGGCGACGGCGGTGACCAGTTCGACGACCTGGTCGTGGAACGCCCGCTTGTGCGCCCGCACCGCCGCGGCGATGGCCGGGGACGACGGGCCCAGCTCGCCGTGGACGTTGGCCCACGCGCAGCCGCGGAAGCCCGGTTCCGCGAACCACACGCCGAGCCAGTCGAACATCGCGAGCACGCGTTCCCGGGCGTCCGGCACCTTTGCCACGTGGGCCGCCAGGCTCTCCCGCCAGCGCCGGTCGCGGCGCTCCAGCATCGCGACGACTAGGGACTCCTTCGTCGGGAACAGGCGGTAGATGCGCTTCAAAGGGAGCCCTGAGACGGCCCGCAGCTCGTCCATCCCGACCGCTTGCACGCCTCGCGAGTAGAAGAGGTGCTCGGCGACGTCCAGCAGCGCCCCGCGGTCCCGGTCCTGCTGCTCCTGCGTGATCGCGGCCGGCATCACAGCGCTCCTGCCTTGACGTCGAGAACGAGCGTTCCCTAGGTTAGCGGTAGTTATTGAGAACGTACGTTCTCCACCTGAGGAGGCCAGCATGTCCGAAGCCCGCCCGCCC
>NZ_SMKB01000243.1:0-10484 GCF_004348575.1 Actinomadura sp. 7K534 | reverse complement strand
AAGGCTCCCGGTAGACGACCGGGTTGATAGGCCGGGTATGGAAGCGCGGTAACGTGTGGAGTTGACCGGTACTAATAGGCCGAGTGGCTTGAACACACAATTCGTTCAAAGCAAACCGCTGCGAGAGATTGTTCGCGTCCCTGTGTGGTTCTCAGGAAACAACCCTGGGCAACCCGTGTTGTTAATTGAATGTGCTGAGCCTTGCCGGCTTGGACGTTGAACTTGCATGCCCCCTTGTGGGGGTGGTGCGTTGAGACGTTCGGTGGTTTTGGCGAAGGGGAAACACCCGGTCCCATTCCGAACCCGGAAGTTAAGCTCTTCAGCGCCGATGGTACTGCATGGGAGACTGTGTGGGAGAGTAGGACACCGCCGGACATATATTAGGGAAGGGCCCCGCCTTATGGCGGGGCCCTTCCTCATTTCTCGGGTGTCGGATTCCGGCCGGCGAAGGTGTCCCAGAGGATCGCGACCGGCTCGGCGGTGCTGAAGAGCGACTCGACTCGGGAGCGGTCCCCGTCCAGGTGGGTGAGGGTCTGGATGCCGAGGAACATCGCCACAGCGATCATGCCGAGTTCACGGGACGGGACGACGCCCGCCAAGGCCGTCCCCCCAACGAGCCGATGCACTGCGGTGGCGGCGAATTCCGACCAGGATTCGACGTGGGCGAGCAGTTCCTCCCGTAGCCGCGGCGATGTCGCCGACGCCGCGAAGAGTTCCTGCACCGCGTCGATGTGCCCCTGGTCCCTCATGTCCTCGGCGTACAGTTCGCGGAGGCGGGCGAGCAGTTCTGTGGCGTCCGTGCAGGAGCCGAGGGCCTCCTCGTAGCGGTCTCTCCGGGCCTGGCTGGTATGGCGGAGCGCCGCGACGAGCAACGCCTCCAGGTCCTCGAAGTGGTAGTAGATGACGCCGGGCGCGAACCCGCCGGTCTTGGCGATCGAGCGGGCAGTCGTCCCGCCGTACCCCTCGACCGCGAGTGTCCGGACGGTCGCGTCGAGGAGACGCTTCCTGGCCTCCGCGCGGGGCGCCATGCGCTCAGATCACCTTCCAGGGTTTGACGCCCGCCTCGGCGAGAACGGGGTCGAGCCGCCGTGCGAGCCGGGCGAGCTGATGGCTCGGCACCTGAGGGTACAGATGGTGCTCCAAGTGGTACGTCAGCTCCAGGAACAGCGCGGGGACGATCCGTCCGCGCAGGGTGCGGGTCTGCGTCAGCGGCGTGTCCCCGTAGTGCCGGTGCGGCAGGTGCACGGTCAGCAGCGGGTAGACCCAGCTTCCCACGATCATCATGACCGCGTACGCGAGGAGGCCCCGGGAGAACAGGGCGCCGGCGCCGACCGCCGCGAAGGGCAGCGCCGCCTCCGCCAGCAGCCACGCCCGCTGAGCGGCCCCGCCGCGCCGGAACGCCCAGCACCACAGCCGGACGAGGAAGACGGGGCCGTAGAGGATCGCGCCGAGCGCCGACAGGTTCGCCGGATATCCCTCCGGGTCCTCGTCGCTGGGGAACAGCCGGTGGTGCTGGAGGTGGGTGGCGCGGTAGGCGTGCCCGCTCTCCAGGAGGACCGCGCCCAGCAGGAACAGCGCCCATTCCGTCGCCCGCCTGCCGAGACCGAGTGACCGGTGGACGACGTCGTGGGTCGCGGTGACGACCGCGACGAAGATCCCGAAGGCGACGACCGGAGTCAGCCACCACCATCCCGCCAGCCACACCGCGACGAACAGGACGACGGCTGCGTAGGGGAGCGACAGGGTGAGGACGCGCCGCGGGCGGGTGGTGACGAGCAGGTCGGAGCCGAGCTCGGACAGTTTCGGGACGGTCATCGCGCCACCGCCGTCCGGCGGGCGGCCTTGAGGGCCTCTTCCGCGACGATGCGGCTGCCCAGCGCACACGCGACGGTGCCGAGGCCGGGCCAGGTCGAGTCGCCCACGAGCCACAGCCCGGGCACGCCCAGCGAATGCGGGACGGCATTCTGGTTGGCATTGCCCGGTGTCTGGCGGGCGCCGCCCACGGCACCGCCCGGCCGGAACGCGAAACGCTCGTAGGAGCGCGGCGTGCCCACCTCCCACACCTGCGCGCGTTCGCCGAGCGAGGGATGGACGCGGCGGGCCAGGCCGACGAGACGTTTCCCGATCTCCTCCTTGCGGACCTCGTACTCGGCGTCCGGCAGACCGGCCCACTCGTCGAGCCCTGTGTGAGTGGAGACCATCACGGCTCGCCGACCCGGCGGCGCGCTCTCGGTGTCGCCTCGCGCGGACACCGAGATGAACATGTTGTTGCCGTCGCCCAGCGGCCGGTCGTAGTCCTGCAGCAACTGGTGGTGGGTGAACTCCTGGCCGGCCACCTCATCGTCCGGGACTCCGAGGAAGACGACGATCGCCCCGCCCATGTCGGGTTCGTCCCGCTCCAGGTACGGGCGGAGCGGGCCGGCGAGGTCCGGGACGACGCGCGCGGTCGTGGCGGCGGGCAGGGCGCTGACCACCTGCCGGGCATGGACGGCCCCCAGCCTGGTGTGGACGGTGAACGCCCCCGCCCGCCCGGTGACCCGCTCGGCCGCGCAGCCGACGCGCAACCGGCCGCCGAGCCCGCGGTAGTGCGCCGCGAACCGCCGCCAGAACCCGCGCATGCCGCCGTCCGCGCGGGTGAGCCCGGCGCCGCGGATGGTGACGCCGAGGGCGGCGTTGATGAGCGGCGCCCGGTCGACGGTGCTGTGCACGGTGTCCTCGACCAGCATCGACAGCAGCCCGACCAGCGGCGCCTCGTCACGGAGGCGGTGCCGGGCGAGGGCGTCCCCGAGGGTGGAGTTCAGGTGGCGGGCGAGCGGAAGCCCGCGCGGCCCCACGGCCCGCAGGTTGTGCAGGGCGTCCGCGGGGCCGCGCATCGGCAGCCGAACCCCGGCGCGGCTCGCCGTCCAGAACACGTCCGCGAGACGGTCGAGGCTCGCCCAGAACGCGCGGTGCCGGGGAGTGCCGCCCAGGGTGCGGAGCCGCTCCCGGTGCCAGGCGCGGGTGTCGCGGTAGAGCGTGACCTTGCGGTCGGGCAGCCAGCCGACGTAGCCGGGCAGCGCCTCGCCGGGCACCGGGTCCATCCCGATGGCGGTGAGCAGTTCCGCCCCGACCCCGCCCGGCTCGAAGTCGACCATGGTCGTCGCGCCCACGTCGAAGGAGAAGCCCCGCCGCCGGTAGTAGCCGGCGCAGCCCCCGACATGCCCGTGGGCCTCGATCACGAGCGTGGACAGACCCGCCGCCTGCAGCCTCGCCGCGGTCGCCATCCCGGCGAGCCCGCCGCCGAGCACGGCCACGTCGCACGAGACGGGGAACCGCGCCGCCCTCCGTGGACGATCCGTCTGAACGCTTGTTCTGAACATAGGTTCAGATTCCATGCGCCTTCTGCCGCCGTCAATGCGTGCGGGCCGGAATGGCCGGAGGCGGCCCCGCCCCGTTCGTGGAGCGGGACCGCCTCCGGCGGTGTGCGGGTCAGACCGTC
The DNA here is from genome assembly GCF_004348575.1 of Actinomadura sp. 7K534. Taxonomy (NCBI): domain Bacteria; kingdom Bacillati; phylum Actinomycetota; class Actinomycetes; order Streptosporangiales; family Thermomonosporaceae; genus Actinomadura; species Actinomadura sp. 7K534. The sequence continues at coordinate 7,006 of NZ_SMKB01000243.1, read as the reverse complement.
CGGCGGGCCTCCCGGAGGAACTTCAGCGACAGGACGGCGGCCCACGTCCAGACGGCGGCGCCTCCAGCGAGCATCAGCCGGAAGTCGCCCGCCGGGAACGCCGCCATGCCCAGCACCAGGTACGCGGCCGGAGCGGCGGCGCTGTAGAGCGTCCACCCGAGCCGCCCTTCCCGGGCGAACCGGCGGGCGAACACGACGCACGCGGCGCTCAGCGCAAGCCCCATTCCGACCGGTGCGAGGTTGTGCAGCATGCCGTGCCAGCTGGCGTCTCCGATGCCGGCGGGCGTCCCGGCGGGGAAGCCTTCCGCCGGGTCGGTCGGGAAGACGCCCGCCCAGACCAGGCTCACGCCATAGGCGGCGATGAGAGCGGTTCCCCAGGTGCGGCCCATCGTCCCCGGTTCCAGGACACGGCGCATCCCGGCGGCCGACGCCGCGACGAGGGCTCCGCAGAGCAGGAAGTTGGCGGTCTGAAGCCACCCGTGCTCGCCGAGCGCGAGCATGCTGAGCGGGTGGCGGGCGGCGTCGAACCCGTCCCGCGTCATGGCCTGCACCACGATCAGCAGGACGAACAGCGGTCCGGCGGGGACACCGCAGGCAAGGAGGGCGCGGGTGGAGGCGTGCGTGCTGCGGGAGGGGGACACTGGGGACGTGTGCACGGAAGGCATGGTGACTCCGGGGGGTCGGCGGGGGATGGTCAGGCGAAGAGGGACTCGCCGGTCTCCAGCAGGGTCTTCAGGTCGCTGAGCGTCTGGTTCCAGCCGCCGCCCGCCTCGGGGATCTCGCCCGCGCCCTGCGCGGCAGTCTGCGGCGCCCCTGTCACGTCGTGGGTGACGGTCAGCCGCGAGACGCCGGATCCGTCGTCCTCGATCTCGTAGGTGAGCCGGGTGTGCGGCTCGCCGAGGAACAGCGCCCGCCACGTCTGGACGAGCCTGCGCGGCGGGTCCGCCTCGACGACCTCGCCGTCGATGACCACGTCGGGGGCGCCGTGCTCCTTCATCGCCTCGCTGGCGAGGCCGCGGAAGGCGCCGCCGGGGCGCAGGTCGTACTCCACCGGCGCCTGGTAGCCGAACTTCGTCGTCCACTCCGGCTTGGTGATGGCGTCCCAGATCGCCTGCGGTGTCGCCTTGATGTACACGCGGTACACCTGGACGGTCTCGCCGGCGCCGGTCTCGGTCGTCGTCATGTCGGACTCCAGTCGTCTCTTCAGGTCGGCGAGCGCCGCGGCGGGCCGCTCGGTGTACTTGCCGATCCACCGGTCGTGGATCAGCCGGATCGGCACCGGGTTGAGGAAGTGCAACTTCTCCCGGCCGGAACGGCGCGGGACCACCAGCCCCGCGTCCTCCAGCACCCGCAGGTGCTTGGAGACCCCGAACCGCGTCATCTCCACCTCCGCCTCCAGCTCGCCGAGCGTCCGCCCGTCCCGGGCGAACAGCAGGTCGAGCAGGAACCGGCGGGTCGGATCCGCCAGCGCCTTGAACGCCAGATCGTCGTCGTCCACACCACCAAAATAGGTGACCAAAAGGTCACATGTCAACCATGTTGGAGGAAAGGGGAGACCGTCGGTGGCATGTCCTAGAGTCGGCCCATGTCGCTGTCACCTCGGCTTTCCGCGGTCGTCGACGCCCTGCCGCTCGCGCCGGGCATGCGCGTCCTGGAGATCGGCTGCGGGACCGGCGCCGCCGCGCGGGCCGTCGCGGCCCGGCTCGGAACCGGGCACATCCTCGCGATCGACCGGTCGGCCAAGGCGGTCGCGCAGGCGCGGGCCGCCTCCGCCGCCGATATCGCCGCGGGACGCATGAGCGTGCGGCAGGCGGCGATCGAGGACTTCGAGCCGCGCCCCGGCGAAGGTCCGTTCGACCTCGTCTTCGCCGTGCGGGTCGGCGCGCTCGACGGCCGCCACCCGGAGGCGGGCCGCAAGGCCATCCCGCGCATAGCGGCGGCACTGGCCCCCGGCGGCCGCCTCTTCATCGACGGCGGCGACCCCCTGCGCGAGGTGCCCGTCTAGCAGGGGCCCGCGGGGTCAGCGGCCGAGCGCCCGGTCCAGGGTGGCCGCCCACTGGTTGAGCAGGCGGGTGCGGCGGGCCGAGTCGTCGGTGAGCAGGTCGGCGAGCCCGAGGCCGCGGACCAGATCAAGGGTCGCCTGGACCGTCTCGCGGACGCCGGGCACGCTCTCGTCCACGCCGAGCGCCTCGACGGTGAGCCGGTGCGCCTCGCGCCCCACCCGCGCCTCCAGCGGCACGACCTGCTCGCGGAGCTGCTCGTCGGAACTGGCGGCGACCCAGAGCTGCAGCGCGGCGCGGAACAGGGGGCTGGTGTACATCTCGCCGAGCAGTGCCACCACGTCCCCGGTGGACGGCCGGCGCCCGGCCAGCGCGTCCAGGCGCTCCCGCATCTGCGCCATCCGCACCTCGGAGCCGTAGTCGACGGCCGCCGTCACCAGCTCCTCGCGCGTCCGGAAGTGGTGCTGCGCGGCCCCGCGGGAGACACCGGCGCGCTCGGCGACCACCGCCACGGTCGTCCCCGCCCACCCCACGGACGCCAGGCACTCGACGGCGGCGTCCAGAAGGCGCCGCCTGGTGGCGCGGCTGCGGTCCTGCTGCGGTTCCCGGGGCAGTGCCTGCGTGGTCATGACTCCCTCGACTCGGTGCCCCACCAGTCAACCAAACCCGCACCAAGCAAACAATCATGCGTGATTGATTTTTTCCACCCTCGACGGCGCCGGCGCCTGTCCGCTCGCCGACGGCGAGGGGCGTGCCGGAGGGGGTGTCGCGCAGGACGGGCGGCCGGGGCCCGTCGAGCCCCGGCCGCGCCGTGGGTCAGGTGATGGATGCGCCGAAGCGGACTGCGTCTTCGGGGATTTCGTCTTGGCCCGGGGTGAAGAGGACGGGGGATTCTGGGGTGCCCGGCCAGGGGAGGCCGTGTGCGGCGCCCTTGGTGTGGGTTGCGTCGTCGGGTGCGCCTACGAGGAGCAGGCCGTGGCGGGTGGACAGTGCGGCGCCGAAGAGGTCCGCGGCCTGCGGGACCAGGCCCACGTCCTCCTGGCTCAGGAAGGTGTCGCCGTTTCCGGGTGCGGTCGCGCTCTGGCCGAAGATCTGCACCCCGCCGGCGTCCGCGGCGTCGCCGATGTCCTCGCGGGGGACGCCGACGATCAGCGGTTCGCCCAGGCCGTCCCGCCACGGGCCGCCCAGTTCGAGCACGGACCCGAACTGGTCGCCGGCCTCGGAGGTCCCGGCGGCATCGGTGCTGTTCTGGCTGACGCTCCACCGCTGGGGCATCGGCAGCTCGTCGTCGTCGGTGGCGAACAGGTGCGCCATCCCGACGTCGGCGACCGAGCCGAAGTCCTCGAACGGGACGCCCACCGCCAGCTGGACGTGCGACGGGCCGTCGTGCTCGCAGTACGAGGCGAGGGCGAGGCCGGCGCCGAACCGGTCGCCGGGTTCGACCGCGCCGTCCACGCCGGGGGAGTCCTGGGACAGCGGAGTGTCGCTCGCCAGGTCTCTCGCGAGATGCACCAGGCCCGCGTCGGCCCTGCCGTTCAGGTCCTCGCCGGGAGCTCCGACGACCAGGGTGTAGCCGTCGACGCCGGTGACGCCGCAGCCGAAGCCGCCCGGCCCTTGGAAGAGTGCGACCGCGGTACCGAATCCGTCTCCGGCCTCCGCGCCGCCGCCGATGCCGGGGCTGTCCTGCGTGATGGTCGCGGCGATCTCGACTTCGCCGGTCTCCGGGTCGAACGTGACGACGCCCGCGGAGCCCGCGTCCGCCGCCCCGCCCAGGTCCTCCCCGGGCGCGCCGAACGCCAGGGCGGGATGGGGCGGTCCGTCGCCGGTCGTCTCGTTGACCGCGAGGCCCGCCCCGAACCTGTCTCCCTGCTCGGGGCCGCCCGCGATGCCGGAGGCGCCCTGGTGCAGCACGATCCCCGGGCGGCCGGCGCCCAGCCCGTCGGCGGATCCGAAGATCACGTGGACGGCGCCCGCGTCGTCGACGCCGTTGACGGACTCCGAGGGCACCCCGACCACGAGATCGGCGAACGCGTCGCCGTCGGCGTGCATGGCCCGGACGACGGCGCCGAACCGGTCGTCCGCCTCCGGGGTCTCCCCGGTCCCCGTCTCGCCCTGGCTCAGCAGGTGCCGCCTACCGGCTCCCAGGCCGGTCTCGTCGCCGTAGAGGACGTTGATCCGGCCGGCGCGCACCTTGCCCGCCACCGTGGCCCCCGGGTCGCCCACGACGACGTCTCCGCAGCGGTCCCCGTTGAAGTCGGGCCCCTGCGCGGTGGCGCACTGCGCCACCTGCCGCGGTGCCGCCGTGGCGTCGGCGGTCGTCACCACCTCCACTGGGACCGCCGCCGCCGTCATTGCGGTGGCCGCGACTAACAGCCTGTTGAGTTTCACTGAGTTCCCCGTCCCCTCTGTGACATTCCACAATGGGGACGGGGCATCCGCCGAAGTGGTTTACCCGGCGGTAGGGCGGAGGGTGTACGCGGTGGTCAGTCCATGATCTATTTGTCCCCTTGGCGGCTCGTTCACGGGAGGCGGGGGTCAGGTCGTGGATGCGGTGTGGGCGCGGGGCCGGGTGCTCGCCGCGCTGGCGGTGGCGACCGCCGGGCTGCTGGCGTTCCACCGGGCGGTGCCCAACTTCATCGGTCGGCTGGGAAGCCTGCTGGAGACGTTCCTGCCGTGGCTCGGCCTGGTCGTCGTGGCGCTGCTCGGTCTCGCGCTGATACGCCGTTCGCCCACCGTGCTCGTCGCCTCCCTGCTGCCCGTCATGGCCTGGGCCTTTCTCTTCGGCGGGCTGCTCCTCCCCGCGGCTAAGCCCGGTCCGGGTGACCTGGTCGTCGTGCAGCACAACGTCAGTGACGAGAACACCGACCCGGCGGGGACGGCGCGCGCCCTGGCCGCCGCGACGCCGGATCTCGTGGCGCTGGAGGAACTGACGCACTCGGCCCTGCCGGACTACGAGCGGATCCTCGGCCCGGACCTCCCGTACCACGCCGTCATCGGCACCGTCGGGCTCTGGTCGAAGCATCCACTGAGCGGCACCAGGTCCCTGGACATCAAGCCCCGCGAGATCAAGGGGCCCTGGAGCCGCGGGCTGCGGACGGTCGCGCGCACGCCCCACGGGGAGATCGCCGTGTACGTCGCGCACCTGCCCTCGGTCCGGATCCGGCCGGGCGGCCTGGCGTCGGCCTGGCGCGACGCGAGCGCCGGCCTCCTCGGTGCGGCCGTCTCCGCGGAGAAAGTGGAAGCGGTGATCCTGCTGGGGGACCTCAACGGCACGACCGATGACCGCGGGCTCGCTCCGCTGACGTCCCAGCTGAACGTGGCGGAACGCGGGATGGCCTTCAGCTTCCCCGCGGCCTTCCCGCTGGCCCGGATCGACCAGGTCATGGCCCGTTCGGCGACCGTCCCGCGGCTGCGCACCCTGCCCGCCACCGGCAGCGACCACCTTCCGGTCGTCGCCCGGGTACGCCTCCCCGTCCGGCCGCGCTGAGCCGCGGGCTCCGGCGGAGACCGTCCCCGGTTCGTGAGGGGTGACGAGTGCCGCTTCCAGGGCCTCCACCAAAACAATCATGCGTGATTGATTTTTTGCGGGTGGGTCTGGCAGGGTTCTGGGCATGAGCCAACCGCTGCGGGTCGGTAACGCCTCGGGCTTCTACGGCGACCGCTTCTCCGCGGTTCGGGAGATGCTCGAGGACGGGCCGCTGGACGTCCTGACCGGTGACTATCTCGCCGAGCTGACGATGCTCATCCTGGGCCGCGGCAAGATGAAGGATCCCGACGCCGGGTACGCCACCACGTTCCTCCGGCAGATGGAGGAGTGCCTCGGGCTCGCCGTGGAGCGCGGCACGAAGATCGTGACCAACGCCGGCGGGCTGAACCCGCGAGGGCTGGCCGACAAACTGCGGGAACTCGCCGGGCGGCTCGGCCTTGAGGTCCGTGTCGCTCATGTCGAGGGTGACGACCTGCTTGCGCGCGCCGAGGAGCTGGGGTTCGCCGATTCCCGGTACGGGCAGCCGCTCACGGCCAACGCCTACCTGGGGGCGTGGGGGATCGCCGAGTGCCTGCGGCGCGGCGCCGACGTGGTGGTCACCGGCCGTGTCACCGACGCCTCCCTTGTCGTGGGGCCGGCGGCCGCGCACTTCGCCTGGGCGCGGGACGACTGGGACGCGCTGGCCGGCGCGACCGTCGCCGGGCACGTCCTGGAATGCGGGGCGCAGGCCACGGGCGGCAACTACAGCTTCTTTGAAGAGATCTACAATGTAAAGGCGCCGGGCTTTCCGCTCGCGGAGGTGCACGGCGACGGCTCCTGCGTGGTCACCAAGCACGACGGGACGGGCGGAGCCGTGACGACCGAGACCGTCACGGCGCAACTGCTGTACGAGATCGGCGGGCCGTCCTACGCCGGTCCTGACGTCACGACCCGTTTCGACACGATCGAGCTGGCGGACGACGGCCCGGACCGGGTGCGGATCAGCGGCGTCAAGGGGCTTCCGCCGCCGCCCACCATCAAGGTCTGCCTGAACCACCTCGGCGGCCACCGCAACGAGATGACGTTCGTGCTCACCGGGCTCGGCATCGAAGCCAAGGCGGAACTCGTCAAGAGGCACCTGGATGCGGCGTTCGGTGACGCGCGGCCGGCCCGTGTCGAGTGGGCGCTGATCGGAGCCGCCAAGCCCGATCCCGTCACACAGGGGGAGGCCACGGCGCTGCTGCGGTGCGCCGTCCTCGATCCCGATCCGGCAAAGGTCGGCCGGGCGTTCAGCGGCGCGGCCGTGGAGCTCGGGCTCGCCGGTTATCCCGGCTTCACGATGACGTCCCCTCCGGGGAAGGGCGGCCCGTACGGTGTCTACACGCCCGCGTTCGTGCCCAACGAGACCGTTGAACATGTGGCGGTCACGCACGAGGGCGAGAGCATCCCGATCCCGCCCGCGCCCGCGGTCGCCGATGTGCCTACCGAGGCCGCCGGCGAGGAAGGGTTCTCGGCCCAGTCCGCGCTCTCCACCCAGTCC
>NZ_SMKB01000242.1:0-10613 GCF_004348575.1 Actinomadura sp. 7K534 | reverse complement strand
GAACCCTCCCCGAACCCGTCCGTTTCGCGATGCCCCCAACCGACCGGGTACGCTTTCCCGTCAACACCGGGCGCGTAGCTCAGGGGTAGAGCACTCGCCTTACAAGCGAGTGGCCGCAGGTTCGAAACCTGCCGCGCCCACCCAGGTAGAGGCCATGATCCGCACTCGCGGACCATGGCCTTTGATCTTGTTAGCGAGTAACCGGCTGCGCGGCTGCCAGGGGACCTACGGCCAGGTGCCCCAGATGGGCGAGGTGCCGTTCATCACGTGGTACTGCCGCGCTCTGGTGACACATTGCGGGCATACCGGCTCGTCGGTGGACCGGGCGACGGCTTCAGGCGTCGCTTGTCGCAACGAGCCCACGACGGTCATGCCCGGCGGCAAACCAGTCTCGGGGTCGATGAGGACGGTCAGGACGCTCTGAGCATCGAACTCGAAGACCCGCTTGCACGCCACGCATGTGCCCGTGGTCGAAGGCTGTTCGTCCTTCAAGCGGTTGGCCCCAGTCCGAACCTAGGCGGGATCAATGATTGCCCGCAGTTCATCATCGCCTCGTCGCACCGGCAAGCCCCGTGGACGATGGAGCGCGGCGTCAGGTCGTTCGACACCCCGTCTGAGGCGCGTACCTCGGTGGCGGTCGAGCGTATTCAGGTGGCTGCTCTCGTCCTCGCTCGGGGGGGATCTGCGTAGCTTGGATGAGGCGGTCGCGCAGGGGCTTACAAACGGGCGGGATTTGCTTGTCGCCGCCGGTTTGGCCGATGAGGGGTGGCGGGAACGCCTTGACGCCGAGTTGGCGCCTACTCCGGGCTCACATATTTGGATGACTCGTCATCGGAGATAGTCGCTCGGCCGGTCTCAGGTGACCGGTGGGCTTGTTACGTGTTCGGGCCGTAGCGGGTGGCGATTTCCTGGGAGCTTGGCCAGCGGCTGTAGGTGGGGGACTGGGGCCAGCCCTCGGGGGAGTCCTGCCACTCCTCCTGGCGGCCGTACGGCAGGACGTCGACCAGCGCGAACGTGTGGGTGAGCTGCTCGGCGCCGCGGCCGGTGGTGTGCCAGGTGCGGTAGACGGTGTCGCCGTCGCGCAGGAACACGTTGAACGCGAAGCCGCCGTTCGGGGGTGCGTCGACGTCGGCGCCGAACGGGCTGTTCGCGGTGGAGTACCAGGTCATCTTGTTCCCGACCCTGTGCTTATAGGCGAGGGCCTCGTCGATCGGCCCCTGGGTGACGATGACGAACCTGGCGTCGTACGCGTCCAGGAAGTCCGGCCGCGTGAACTGCGAGGTCAGCCCCGTGCAGCCGTCGCACTGCCACTGCTCGCCGGGGAACCACATGTGGTTGTAGACGATCAGCTGCGACTTGCCGTCGAAAATGTCGACCAGCCGGACCGGCCCCTTCTCGCCCTCCAGGGTGTAGTCGGGCATCTCGACCATCGGCATCCGGCGACGCTGGGCGGCGATCGCGTCGAGTTCGCGGGTCGCGGCCTTCTCTCGGGCGCGCAGGTCGTCTAGGTGGCGTTGCCAGGTCTCGGTGTCGACGACGTGCGGTAGCGCCTGGGCGGTCATTGGGCACCTCCAGCTTTGGTGTTCTGCGGTCTGTACAGGTGGACCATGCCCGCCGGCCAAACTCATCGGTCATCGAGGACCTCGGCCATGTCGGACGCCACGTCCCCTCGCCCCGGGAGCCGGGACGAGGGGACGTGTCCATGTGGGTGCGTCAGCCCTTCTGGCTGGGCTGTCGCGGTGTGGTCATCGGCCCAGGCCGAGGAGTGCGTTCAGCTGGGCGAGGAGGGCCGGGAGCAGGCCCAGGTCGCCGGGGCCGTCGAGGATGCCGGCGATGGCGCACAGCAGGTTGCCGAGCAGCTTGCCGGGGCCGGAGACGGCCGTGATGTCCAGGACGACCCGGTCGAGGTGGACCGTCAGTCCCAGGAGGTCGAGGTCCAGCGGCCCGAGGGTCAGGTCCAGGATCGGGCAGCTGGCGGAGGGCAGGCCGACGGGGAGCGTCACGGCCTGGTCGGTCACGGTGCCGGTGGTCGCGCCGGACGCGTCGCGCATCGTGCCGTCGAGGGTGCCGTTGAGCAGCAGTTGGCGGTCTTGCGACGTGAAGGCGGTCGGCGTCACCGTCCCGGTGAACGTCGATCCGTCGTCCGCGGTACCGGTGACCGGGACGCTGTCGAGCGGCGCCGGTGCCTCGCGGGCCGATGCCGGCGCGGCGGTGAGGGCGAGCACGGTCAGCAGTGCGACCGCGATCGCGGACAGGCTAGTAAGAACCCTTCTCATAGACGCATTCCTCCTTTGAATTCTTGCGTCTTGTCTTGAGCGGGTTCGTGCGTACCCGGGCGCTATGGCAGTACACGCGACGTTGTGATTGGTTGGTGATCGTTGATGTCTGGCCTGGTGAGGGGATTTTCAGGTAAGGCGATAATGGCTGAGGGGTGTCAATTTTGCGATTCAGGTAAACGGATTCGCCGGTCATGCGTCGTCCATGAGTAGTGATCATGTGGAGGTTTGCGCGCTCCGGCGTCGACGTCCGGTCGTCGCCTCTGCCAGGCGGTTCGCCTGGCCTGGCCACACCCCGCCCGTGGTGGTCGCCCCGTGGACGTCCGACGTGACACCCCGTGGTCGCACCTCCGGGAGGAGCTCCCCCGGCCGTCCGGAATCCCGTTTACATGGGGTTCACATATGGGCAACAGGTCCGAAATGCCTGGTTGACAGGTTGGGGCGTGCTGACACCGCCTCGAAGGGACGACCCACGTTGAGCTACAAGGCCGAGTACATCTGGATCGACGGCACCGCGCCGACCGCGCGGCTGCGGTCGAAGACGAGGATCCTGGCCGACGGTGCCGAGCCGCCGGAGTGGGGCTTCGACGGGTCCAGCACGAACCAGGCTCCCGGTGACAAGTCCGACTGCGTCCTCAAGCCGGTGTTCTCGTGTCCCGACCCGATCCGGGGCGGGGACCACAAGCTGGTGCTGTGCGAGGTCTTCCTCGTGGACGGGACGCCTCACGAGACCAACACGCGGGCCACGCTGCGTCCGATCGCCGAGCAGTACGAGGCGCAGGAGTCCTGGTACGGGATCGAGCAGGAGTACACGTTCTTCAAGGACGGGCGCCCGCTCGGCTTCCCCGAGCGCGGGTTCCCGGCGCCGCAGGGCTTCTACTACTGCGGTGTGGGCGCCGACGAGGTCTTCGGACGCGAGATCGTCGAGGCCCACATGGACGCGTGCCTGGCGGCCGGGCTGAAGCTGTCGGGCATCAACGCCGAGGTCATGCCGGGGCAGTGGGAGTTCCAGATCGGCCCGGCGGGGCCGCTCGAGGTCGGCGACCACATGTGGGTCGCGCGGTGGCTGCTCTACCGCGTCGCCGAGAACTACGGCGTGTCCGCCACCCTCGACCCGAAGCCGGTCGAGGGCGACTGGAACGGCGCCGGGGCGCACACGAACTTCTCGACCAGGGCCATGCGCGAGGGGTACGACGCGATCATCACGGCCTGCGAGGCGCTCGCGGAGCGGGCGCAGGAGCACGTGGCCGGGTACGGCGCCGACATCGAGCGGCGGCTGACCGGCATGCACGAGACGGCGCCGTGGAGCGAGTTCAGCTACGGCGTGTCGAACCGCGGCGCGTCGGTGCGGATCCCGTGGCAGGTCGAGGTCGACAAGCGCGGCTACATCGAGGACCGGCGGCCGAACGCCAACGTCGACCCGTACGTGGTGGCGCGCCTGATCACGGGCACCTGCTGCGCGGCGCTGGAGAAGGCCGGCCAGGTCTGACGCCGAGCCGGCACGGTCCCCGGGGAGTCCCCCTCCCCGGGGACCGTCGTGTTCCCGGGACGGGCCGCCGGTTCCGGCAACGCGGCCAAACGTCGGCAAAATGGTGGGCTTGGGGGAGTTCCCCCCTCTGGGGCCGGGTAGCAACTCATCGTTCGCACCGGGGGAGGGAACGATGCCCGATTCGTCTTTCGGGCGGTACTCCGGCGGCCTGCCCGGCAGGCACGCCGGCCGCTCTGCACGGCCCTGGGAACGGTCGTTCCGCTGCCCCTCCGGCGCGCGGCGGCGCCAGGTGGAGGCGCCGGCTCAGCGGTACGAGGACTTCGTCGCGCTGCACGAGGAGATCGCCGCCCGGTCGGACCCGCCGCTGCGCGCGCTGTGGTGGACGGGCGGGGCCGCCGCGTTCGGCGGGGCGATGCTGGCGTTCGCCGCGGTGATCGGGCTGCGCACGCTGTTCGGTGTGGAGGCCCCGGTGTTCGCGGGCGAGCACACGGCGGCGGAGCCCGCCGCGGCGAGCTACGCGCTGTGCGCCTTCGCGGGGACGATCCAGGGCACCGCGCTGATGCATCTGCTGCTGGCGACGTCGGCGCGCCCGGTCAGGGCGTTCGCTTGGATCGGCGGCATCGCGGTCGCGCTGCTGACGATCGTGCCCCTGACACTGAAGGGGCCGCTGGACGCGGCGTTCGCGACGTCCGGCATGAACCTCGCCGGCGGGGCGGCCGTGGTGGTGCTGCTGTCCGCCGTGGTGGCGGGATCGCGCCCGTTCTCCGGGGACGGCCCGGACGGGCGCGGCGGATGGTGATCCCGCGCTGACGCGGGGGCCGCGGACCCTCATACGGCACCGCCCGGGACCGGCGGGCGCGCGCCGCCGATAGGGGCGGCCCGAATTCTTGCGCCGTCGATCCGAATTAACGAAGGGTTCACAGGCGGACGATATCGCCCGTGCGCTGACCAGTGTATTAATAATCTGAGCGGGCCGCATCTCGGACGCGGCCGCCCTTGGTCAATGCGCGCCCGGCGTGTGCGTCGAATGCGGATGGATAATGCGAAAATGATCCTCTCCCCGCGAGGCCTGCGAGCCGCCACGTTCAATCTCCTCCAGCTGGCGATGTACGGGCATGTCGCCGATCTCCGGCCGATGCCGGCGGAGCCGGTCGGCGACGGGCCGCACCGGTCGGTGCACCGCTACCGGCCGCCGGAGGGGGTGGTGCCGGCGGGGCCGCCGGTGCTGTTCGTCCCGCCGCCCGGGGCGCCCGCGCGCTGCTACGACCTGCGCCGCGGGTGCAGCCTCGCCGAGCACGTCGTCCGGGCCGGCCGGCTCAGCTACCTGCTCGACCACGGGCCGCTCCGGTGCCCGGACCGCGAGCCCGACCTCGAAGAATGGGTCTCGGACGTGCTGCCCGCGGCGATCCGGGCGGTCCACCGGGACGCGGGCGGCCAGCCCGTCCAACTCGTCGGCTGGTGCCTCGGCGGGCTCCTCTCCTTGCTCACCGCCGCCGCCGGGCCGCGGCTGCCGATCGCGTCCGCCGCCGTGATCGCCGCCTCCGTCGACACGGCGGCGGCGCGGCCCGCGGCGGCGCTGCGGCCGCTGCTCGGCCTGACCCGCGGGGCCGAGGCGGACGTGCTCGGACTGATGTCCGGCGGCCTTCCGCGGCCGCTGGCGAAACGGGCCTCCCAGGTCGCCGGAATAGACAAGTACATGCTTCGTCCTTGCAAAATACTGACCCACCTCGACAATGCCGATTTCCTGGCGCAGGCCGAGGCGGTCGATCATTTCACCGACGAGCTGAGCACCTACCCAGGAAGCACCGCAAGACGGATTTACCGGACCCTTTCCCGGGACAACGCGCTGCTGCGCGGCGGAGTCCAGATCGGCGGCCGAAAAGTGGATCTCGGCGATGTCCGCGTGCCGGTGCTGGCCATCGCGGGGCGCGGCGACGCGCTCGCGCCGGTCCGCGCCGTCCTGCCCCTCATCCGGCTGCTCGGCGGGGCGCCTCAGGTGCGGTTCGAGATCGCGACCGGCGGGCATCTGGGCGTACTGACCGGGCACTCCGCCAGGACGACGACCTGGCGGCATCTGGACCGCTGGCTGGACGAGGGCACCGTCAGGCACGGCATCCGGCCGCAGCGCTTCACCGTCCCCGTCTGACCGGCGCTGCGCGACCGCCCGGTCTGCGGCGCGTCAAGGGACGTTCCAAAGTTCTTTGCGGGGTCGCCATCGGTGCGCACTCGGGTGTGTCGTCCGGGTGACCCGATGGTCGCCGACCGTAGTGTGACGCTCCGTTGATGCGAGCCGCGCCGGGCCGTCGCCGGTCCGCGCGGCCGGTCCGGGCGGCCGGCCTGGGCCGGGCGGAACGTCGGGGGGCACTGCATGGCGGCGGACACGGGCGAGTACGGGCGGATGCCGGAGAACCGGCCGCAGCCGGAGATCATCGGGGTCACCCCGTTCGGCCGTCCCGCGTCCCATCTCGCCGTGGCGGTCGCCCGCGCGGGCGGGACCGGGGTGCTCGACCTCGGCGCCGACCGCGCGTCCGGGCTCACCGCCCTCACGGACCTGCGCCGCTGGTGGACGGGCCCGTTCGGGGTCCGCGTCCCGGCCGGCTGCCGCGTCCGGCCCGCCGAGCTCCCGGCCGCCGCCGACACCGTCCTGGTGGACGCTCCGGCGCTGCGGTCCGACGACTCGCTGGACGTCGCCGGGTTCGCGCGGGGCCGCCGCCTCCTCGTCGAGGTCGTCGATCCGGACGAGGCCGCCGCCGTCATCCCCGTCGCCCGCGGGTTCACCGGGGACGTGGGGCTCATCGCGCGGGGCGCCGAAGCGGGCGGACGCGCCGGTGACCTCGGCACGTTCGTCCTGCTGCAGCGGCTCATGGCCGACCCGTCGGTGGACGTCCCGGTGTACGCGGCGGGCGGCATCGGGCCGCACACGGCCGCGGCGGCGGTCGCGGGCGGCGCGGCCGGGGTCGTCCTCGACGTGCAGCTCGCGCTCGTCCGGGAGGCGGACCCGTCCGCCGAGGCCGAGGCCGCGCTGTCGGAGCCGGACGGCACGACGGCCCCGTGGGGACGGGTGGGGCAGGACGGGCCGTCCGCCGCGGCGCTCGCCGCCCGGTACAAGACGGCCGGGGGAGTGGTCCAGGCGATCCGCGACCAGATCGCCGCGCACCTGCGGGCCGCCGTGCGGGCGGAGCCGCTCGCCCCCCGCGAGGACGCCGCCGGGTGCGCGTACCCGGTCGTCCAGGCGCCGATGACCCACGTCAGCGACAGCTCCGCGTTCGCGGGCGCCGTCGCGCAGGAGGGCGGCCTGCCGTTCCTGGCCCTCGCCCTGATGGACGGCGACCAGGTCGCGGCGCTGCTGCGCGAGACCGCCGACCGGCTCGGCGGACGGCCCTGGGGGGCCGGAATCGCCGCCGCCGCGCCCGCCGGGTTCACGCCCCCGGACGTCCGCGAGGCTCAGCTCGCCGCGGTCCGCGCGGCCGGCCCACCGTACGCGCTCGTCGCGGGCGGGTGCGCGGCGGAGGCCGCGGCGCTGGAGGCGGCCGGGATCAGCACCTATCTCCACGTCCCGTCGCCCGGCCTGCTGGAACGGTTCCTGGACGAGGGCGTGCGGAAGTTCGTCTTCGAGGGCCGCGAAGGCGGCGGGCACGCCGGGCCGCGCGCCGCCTTCGCGCTGTGGGAGGCGCAGGTCGAACGGCTGATGGCGTTCGACGGCGACGCCGGTGAGCTGTCGGTGATGTTCGCGGGCGGCGTCCATGACGAGCGGTCCGCGGCCATGGTCGCGGCGCTGGCCGGGCCTCTGGCGGAACGGGGCGCCGACGTCCGCGTCCTGATGGGCACCGGGTACCTGTTCACGACGGAGGCGGTCGCGACGGGCGCCATCCAGCCGGGCTACCAGGACGTCGCGCTCGCCTGTCACGGGACGGCGCTGCTCGAGTCGTCCGCCGGCCGGGTGACCCGCTGCGCCCGCACCCCGTACGTGGACACGTTCGCCGAGACCCGCCGCGAGCTGGAACAGGTCGGGACGTCCGGCGACGAGGTGGGGCGCAGGCTCGAGAAGCTGAACCTCGCCCGCCTGTGCGTCGCCGCCAAGGGGACGCGCCGGTCCAGCCCGGTCGACGCCGCCGAGCAGCGGACCGCGGGCCTGTACGTGCTCGGCGAGGCCGCCGCGCTGCGCTCGGCCGCGACCGGCATCGCCGCGCTCCACGAGCAGGTCACGGCCGGTGCGACCGCGTTCCTCGCGGCCCGCGCGGCCGAACTGGGCGTCGGCGGGACGCGCCCCGCCCCGGGCGGACGGCGGCCGCGCCCGGCCGACGTCGCGATCATCGGCATCGGCTGCGTGTTCCCCGGCGCCCGCGACGCGGATGGCTACTGGGCGAACATCGTCGCGGGCGCGGACTGCCTCAGCGAGGTCACGCGCTGGGACGCCGAGATCCACTACGACCCGTCCGGTGAGGGGCGCACCCCGTCCAAGTGGGGCGGTTTCATCCCCGACATCCCGTTCGACCCCGAGGCGTACGGCATCCCGCCCGGTGCGCTCGGCGGCATCGCCCCGGGCCAGCTCCTCGCGCTGGAGGTCGCCTCCCGCGCGCTCCGGGACGCCGGATACGCCGACCGGCCGTTCGACCGCTCCCGGACCTCCGTCTTCTTCGGCGCCGACGGCGGCGGTGACCTCGCCGCAGCCCACGGCCTGCGGGCGATGCTCCCGTCCTACCTGGGCGAACTCCCCGCCGAACTGGACGAACGGCTGCCGCGCCCGGCCGCGGAGACCCTCGCGGGCGTCCTCACCAACGTGATCGCCGGACGGATCGCCCACGTCCTCGACCTCGCGGGGACCGGCTACACCGTGGACGCCGCGGGCGCCGCGTCCCTCGCCGCACTCGACGCCGCCTGCAAGGACCTCGCCCTGGGTGCCAGCGACATGGTGCTGTGCGGAGCCGCCGACCTGGGCACCGGCGTCCAGGACTACCTGCTGCTCTCCCCGGAGCTGTCGCCGTCCGGCCGCTCCGCCGCGTTCGACGCGTCCGCCGACGGCATCGTGCCGGGTGAGGGCGTCGCCTGCATCGTCCTCAAGCGCCTCGCGGACGCCGAACGGGACGGCGACCGCGTCTACGCCGTCGTCAAGTCCGTCGCCGCGTCCAGCGACGGACGCTCCCAGGGCCTGACCACGCCCCGCGCCGACGGACAGTGCCTCGCGCTTGACCGCGCCTACGAACGCGCGGGCGTCGCACCCGCGTCGATCGGACTGATCGAAACGCACGGCACCGGCGCCGAAGTGGACGACAAGACCGAACTGTCCGCCCTTTCCTCGGCGTTCACGGGCGCGGTGCCGGGCAGCGTCACGCTCGGATCGGTCAAGGCGCAGATCGGCCACACCCGCCGCGCCGCGGGGCTCGCCGGCCTCATCAAGACCGCGTACGCCGTGTACCGGGGCGTGCTTCCCGGGACGCCGCACCTCGCCCGTCCCGTCCCCGAGTGGGAGCCGGACGGCCCGTTCGTGTTCGGCGGCGCCGCCCGGCCGTGGGCGGCCCGTCCCCGCGACCGGTACGCGGGGCTGAGCGCCTTCGGTCACGGCGGCGCGAACTTCCACGCCGTACTGTCCGGATACGACGGCGCGCCCGAGCCGGTGTCCGGGCTGCCGGAGTGGCCGGCCGAGCTGTTCCTGATCCGCGCGGCCGACCGTCCCGCCGCCCGCGCCGAGCTCGACCGCCTCACTGAACTCACCACCGGCGAACCCCGGCTCCGCGACCTCGCCCGGACGGCCGCCGCTCTCCAGGGGCCCGTCCAGGCGGCCTTCGCGGCGACCGGGCTGGACGACCTCCGGCGCAAGCTCACCCTCGCCGCGGAGTTCCAGCCGGCACCCGGCGTCTTCATCCCCTCCGGCGAGGCGGGCCAGGTGGCGTTCCTCTTCCCCGGCCAGGGCAGCGAGCGGCCGAACATGCTCGCCGACCTCTTCGTCGCCTTCCCGCGCCTCCAGCGCCTTCTCCGCCTGGCCGGCGGACGGTACGCCCCGGCGATGTTCCCGCCCGCCGCGTTCACACCGGACGAGACCGCCCACCGGCTCGCGGAGATCGACCGCGTGGCCCGTCCCGCCCTCGGCATCGCGGGTCTCGCCGTCCACCGCCTGCTGACCGCGCTGGGCATCCACCCCGACTTGGCCGCAGGCCACGGCCACGGCGAACTTGTCGCGCTCTGCGCCGCCGGCGTCCTCGACGACACCGACCTGATCGAACTCTCCAGCGCCGCGGCCGATCTGCAGGCCCGCGACCTACGCTCGCCCGCCTTCCCCGTCTGGGCCAGCGCGACGGCCGCCCCGCACGACACCGACCCAGCCGACCTCGCCGCCGCCCTGGCCGGACGGCACGGCGCGCCGGTGCGCTTCGCCGAGCAGATCGAGGCCATGTACGACGCGGGCGCCCGCACCTTCATCGAGGCGGGCCCCGGACACGTCCTGACCGGCCTCGTCGGCGAGATACTCGGCGACCGCCCGCACACCGCCGTAAGCTGCGATGCCCCCGGTGAGCACGGCCTGACCCACCTCCTGCACAGCCTCGCCGAACTGGCCGCCAGCGGTGTCTCCGTCGACCCGCTGCCCCTCTTCACCGGCCGCGGCGCGCACCCGCTCACGTCCGCGCCCGATGCCGCGCCCGCCTGGTTCGTGAACGGCCACCTCGTCCGCGCCGCGGACGGCACCTACCCGCCCAACGCGCTACGCCCGGCCGAACGCATCTCCGGCCCTCTCAACCGCGCCTCCGAGGCCGCCGTCCTGGAGTACCTGCGCACCGGCCGCGAACTGATCGCCGCCCAACGCGAAGTCATCCTCCGCCACCTGGGCGCGATGCCGCCCGCCCCCGTCCCAG
>NZ_SMKB01000241.1:0-10614 GCF_004348575.1 Actinomadura sp. 7K534 | reverse complement strand
CCCCCAGCGAGCCACCCCCGCCCGAAGGACCCCGGCACGGGCGCACAGCAGCAGCTCGGCGACGACCAGGTCCACCCCCGCGAGCTCAGGCCCCAGCACGGCCAGCGGCAGCCGCTACCTACGCATGGCCCGCTCCGCGTCGGCCGCGCTGTCATCCGCGCGCGCCGCGACCGCCATCGCCATCGCGGCCGACAGCGCCGGCAACAGATGCCACCCCGCCGCCGTCCCGGCAGGGATGCGCTGGTCGACCCGCTCGACGAGCTCGGGATGGCTGGACCTCTCGATGACCCGACGGACGTGGGCCAGCAGATCGGCCGCCTGCCGCGCGAGCGACACGGCCAACGTCGATCT
Source organism: Actinomadura sp. 7K534 (assembly GCF_004348575.1). Classification (NCBI taxonomy): domain Bacteria; kingdom Bacillati; phylum Actinomycetota; class Actinomycetes; order Streptosporangiales; family Thermomonosporaceae; genus Actinomadura; species Actinomadura sp. 7K534. The sequence continues at coordinate 10,263 of NZ_SMKB01000241.1, read as the reverse complement.
CCGCGCGTGGAGCAGGGCCTGCGGGACGACGTTCGCCGCGCTCCAGCCGCTCTCGAGCTGCTGAGAACTCATGTGCGCCAGCCCTGAAGCCGTCGTAGTGGCGAAACCGTGGAAAGTTGGATGTGCCCAAGGAACGGTTGATCCCATATCCGGGCAGTGGGCCGGACAGGGACTCGTCCATGCTGCTGGGGCGGGCTGGCCGGAATCATCGGGAGCAGGCTCAGGCGCCCATGATGTCGATCGAGGAGCGGGCCACTCAGGACCGGCGGGACGCGTCGCTTCCGGCCGGCCTCGCTGAGGTGTGGCCGTGGGTGCGGCGTGGCATGTGAGGTCGACCCGGCGTTCGGACAGAGCCCTGCCGATGCGTACGCGCCGTACTTGGAGAGCAAGCAGCGCGAGTACGGAATCTTGGACGACGACCTCAAGAACTGGCGTCCCGAGAAGCCCAAGCGCGGCGGCAGTTGAAGAAGGATTCTTGAGCGTCGCCCTGGTCGGACGTCTGGCTTCGTCCGGCAGTGGCGACGGGGCTGTATGCGATCTTGAAATGCGACCGGTGACTGCCCAGCTGCGTCCCGGAGGCCTGGCGCATTGACCCTCCGCCAGCAAACACTCGGGCCGCGTGCGAGGTCCGGACCGCTACGGACTCAGAATCGGGTCCGTAGCGGATCGCGCAGCCTGGAATTAAGAAGGCCCTACCGACTTGATCGGATGGAGTGGAGAAGGGCCGTCCACTCATAGCGCGTCAGTTCCAGGATGGGACCAACGCGTTGGCCTTGGAGTCGCGGACGCCTACCGTGCCTTCAAGGCTTGGGGCTACTTCTACGCACGTGCTGTTGGGCTCGCTGTGACGTGACTTGCGCCAGTTAGTGAATCGGCTGGTCATGGGGGTCCTGTCTAGTCACTTGGCTTTTGTGCCGCCTCGATGAGCAACAGTTTGCTGTCGCTCGGCGACAGTGCCGCCTCACTGAGGAATTCGTACCTTCGTGTATACCGTTCGACCTCGCGCGGCTCGGTATAGACGAGGTCAGTGGTGATGGTATCTACTACTGGCCATAGTTGGGTCTTCGACCGCTGGGAACGTCGGGGCGGCCGTAGGCGTACTCTAAGCGGCTGATCTTCGTGCGTGAGTAGTGGATGCGCTTGGCGAGTTCGTCCGCCATCATCCCGCGCTCCTCACGGAGTTCTCGGAGTACGGTCGCGAGGCGCTGGCGTCGTACAAACGGGCTGACCATATTCGACCCCGGGGAGCTGATGTGTTCGTCCAACTACGTTGTGTACATGCTTCGGGGTGGGCTGGCGGTGGAATGAACGGGTGGTCAGGTCGAATTGGGCCACAGTTCTATATCGAACGCGCCCGTAAGTGTTCGGGCAATCGGTTGTGCTCACCTCGGCCGGGCGCCTCCTGCGGGGGATCTAGCTATGGTCGATCGCTAAGCTGGATGAGGAGCCCGGTCTGTGCCCCCCGGTGTCGTCAGCACGAATTGCCTTCGGGCGTGGACGCTCCGTTGTTTCCTGAGGTAGCCGTTGAGAGCTGAGCCACCCTACGTCCAGATTGCCTCGCGTCTGATGCGAAACCGCTTTGCTCAGGCAGCCCCGGCTTCACCTTGCCGGGCCGCGATCCACTGCCGGGCGAAGTCAGCAGCGTCTCGGATGAACTCTTCGAGGCCCGCCTCATCGAGATTCGCCTCGTGCAGCAAGGTATCCAGAACCGCAACCTCAGCGCCGATCGTGGTCTCAGCGTTCTGGGGATCGAAGCGGCCAAGGGCGGGGTCGCCCAGTACCTCGCGAATCATCTCCTCGGCCACGCGAGGGTGGATAGGGCTCACCTCTCGCCCGTAACCGATCCGCATGTCCGAGACGAAGCGGATCACATCGGCCAATGAATAGGTCGGGGAGAACTTCCGCCGCACCGCGACACCGAACGCTCCGTACAGCATCACGGTGTAGGCGATCGCCTCTTTCGCAGACTCTGCGGAATAAAATGGCTGCCAGGCATCCGGATCTCCCTTAAGAAGCGAGCGCAGCGCCGCAATATGCTCCCCTCTCACCTCGACGCCCGTGCAGTCGGTCAATCCGTGAGCCATCGATCCGCCGTCTCGCGTGCCTCTGCGAGGAACGTACCGAGTTGATCCGCATGGAGATTCTCGTCGGCGACCAGTGCCGCCAGGAGAAACATCTGGTGGCCGAGGACGGTGTTGTCATCGATGTCGTCGACGTCGCCCTGTTCCATTCCGGTCAGGATGATGCGTTCGGCGATGTGCGGGTCGAGCGCGTCCGCCGCCACCTGGGACGAGGCCCTCAACGTGGCCACGTAGTCGATCACATCGGTGCGCGGAAGGTACCTGCCATTCCTAATGAACCGCCGCTCGATGGCCACCAGCAGCCCGGCGGCCACCAATGCGGAGTAGCCCTGGCCCGCATCACCGGGATCAAGCTGGTTCAGCCGGCGCCGATGCTCTTCGGTGCGGCCGGCCAGCTGAGCTTCGAGGGTGCCTACCTGTTCATCCGTTACCGCCATCACGTCTTCCCGTATGCCCCTTCAGTTTGTCCTCTACTGTACTGTGCAGTCGCTGGGCGCCCTTGAAGAGCAGTATTGCCGCAAGTGCGACTCCCACCGTCCCATCTCCGACCGTCATCTTTTGGTGTGGAGTCACGGGATTGTTCGGTATATCCTTTCCGGTGCCGGTCGTTGTCGGACCCGGTGGTTTGTCATTAAGGAACTTGTCGATGTCGTCGGTCCATTTCTTGCCGACGTCAACGGTATCAGGAGTCGATCGTGCGAATCTTCGACCGATCCGATCGCGCCGCCGAGTCGTATCGGGATCGGGCTCCAGGTAATCGCGCTGCTCAGGGTCCTCCTCGGGTGGGATGACCTCACCGCGTCCCGGTGTTCCCTCACGGGGCACCTCGGGGAGACGACGGTATTTGTTCGGTTCGTCGTCCGTGGTGGCCGGTGTTCCCGACTGATCCCGGCCATTGCTGCCACGGTCCTCAACCTGGGTTCCGGGAGACCGGTCATTGAACTGGACGACCGGAGATGCCCAGCGTGTGACGCCTTCTTCAGACTCCGTCAACCAGGCGACCCGGATTGTCGGTTCGTCCCCTGGTTCAGGGGTGTTGGCCTCGCGGACCGGCTCCCCGGCAGGTGGCTGCCTCTCGGTGTGGGCGTCCCGCTGGGGGAGCGGCTGATGGTCCTGGCTCTGGAGGGCCTCGGCCGCAGCCCCGCGGACTTCGACCTGGTCGCGCTCGCCCGGTGATTCCGGGTCGGCCTCGCCGGACTCCGTTGCGGGTTCTTCGATCATCGGCTGGTCTTCGGCGTTCTGCGGTTCGGCCGGTGCATCCGGCTTCTCGCCGGCGGGTTCATCGGCGGTCTTGTCGTCGTCACGAACCTCACCCCGCGGCTCCGTGCCCGTCTCGGGCGCTAGTTCGCCGGCGCCGGCCGCGTAGGGCTGCTCGCCGTGTCCGTCCAGTCGTGCCTGTCCGGTCTCGGATTCGGGGCGGTCGGTCTCCTGGTCGCGCTCGCCGCTTCCCTCGTCAGTGCCGGGTCCGGTTTCGCCGTCGACCGACGTCCCCTCCGGGGTCGTCGGTTCGGTCCTGGCGTCCTGCCCCTCGTCGGCAGATTTGGCAGGCGAAGACTCTCCTTTGTTCTCTTCGCGTTCCTCTCGCTGCTCGGCGTCGGTCTCCTGCGGAGCGGTCTGCTGCGTGCCGGTCTCGGCGCGGCGGGCCTCCTGCGCCTCGCGGGCGGCGCGGAGGCTTTCCAAGCGGGACGGCTGGCCGGGCGACCCCGGCCGGTCGGGCGGCGGCGCTGGCGGGCGGTCCTCGGCCGGTGGTTTCTCGACGTTCTCCGCGCGGGTGTCTGTCCCGCCGGGCCGGTCGGTACCCACGCTTTCCGCCCTTTCCGTCGCAGGAAGGGAGCCCTGCCGCCGGGCTTCTGACAGCGGACCCATCGCCCTTTCAGTGCATGTCGGACATGCATCCGGTGGACGTGCGGGGCCAGCCTCCGGAGGCGTCGCCGTCCATGTAATCGCGCACATTCATCTTTTGCACGTTCAGGCTGGGGATGTTCACAGTCGTGTGTCCGAGGTGGCGGCTCAGGTCGTCTATGAGCAGTTACTTCGTGGGCGATTGGAGTCAATGCACGGCGTTCAAGCCGAGGAGATGCCTATCTTCAATTGATTCGCCGGAGGCGTGCTCAGAATGGGACGACGACCGGTCGGGGGGACGCAAGCCGGTCACTCGTCCGGCGATGGAGGTCCGGCTCGGACAGTTGCTCGTCCGACTACAAGATCAATGCCTGGCTTGCCACCTGGGCGGCCACTGCGCTGAAGCATCTCGCGCGCCGGACTCCTGACCGCCGCCCCGGTGGCGGGAACATTCGGTCCATGAATGTTCGGACGCCGCACGCGCTGACGGTCAACGCTCACCTCGTGAGCGTGCCGTTCCGCGGCCTGACGTGGGATTTCTTGTGTGCGTGCCAGCTCGTGCCGTAACGATGAACACGCACGATGACGAACCCGGCCACTAAGCGCTGAGGAATCCTCATGTCGTATCCACTACCTCTCCCGTCCACCCCGCGAGCGCGCAGCGCTGGCGCCGCGCCTTTCCCGGCGAACTCGACCAGGCCCGCGCCGCGCGCCGCTTCACCGCCGCCCTCCCGGCCGACCGCCCCGACCTGGACGAGGTGCTCCTGGCCGTGGACGAGCTCGTGGTGAGCGCGCTGAGGCACACGAAGTCCGGCCAGCCCGGCGGCACCTTCATCGTCGAGATCGCCCACTGGGACGGCGCGGTCACCGTCGCCGTCACCGACGAGGGTGCCCCCTCCGAACCGGCCGTCACGATGCGGCCGACGACGCCGAGTCCGGTCGGGGCCTGCGCACCGTCTCCCTTCTCGCGTCCGGCTGGGGCTGGTTCGGCAACGACCGTTCCCGCACCGTGGCCGCGCTCTTCGCCGCGTCCCTGAGTGAGGCGGCGTGAGCGGCCGCGACCTGCGCGAGTGGACTGTCGCCCAGGTGCGGTCCGCCATGACCTCCGCAATGCGCACCGACCCGAACGCCTTCGACGCGCCGCCTCGTCTGTCTGGCCTGCGGCATCGACCGCTGTCGGACGGTCCGCAGCATCTCCGACGTTCTGGTCGCCTGCGCCCTCCAGGCGCACCCGGTGGACCGCCCCGAAGCCTGGGTGCCGCGCCGACGACTATTACGCCCGCACCGCCGGTCACCCCGTCCCGCTGACCATCGACTCTTTCGGTGACGGCTTCATCGCCCGGCCCACGGGCCTGCCGCCCGAGGCCCCCGGCAACGTCCTCGTCATCGACCGGAAGACCGGCGCCCTGACCCTCTGGCCCGCCTACGACACCGACACCTTCGCCACCGAGTACCGCACCTATAAACAACGGGGCGCCCTCTCACCGTGATGGGCCACGTCGTATTCAGCCCGCGAGAGCTGCTGACGTGGCGGAGCTCGATGCGCTCGGCCTCCGCGTCGGCGGCCGGATGGGTGGATCAGGTCGGGGGGATGACGTCGATGACGACGTTGCCGATCTTCTGGCCGGTTTCGACGTACCGGTAGGCGTCGACGATCTGATCCAGTGGGTAGCGCCGGTCGATGACCGGCCTGAACCGTCCGGATTCGAGCAATTCCCGTAGGTGCAGCGCCATCTCCTTGTCCTGCTGCGGGACGGCGAGCTGCACTTTCTTCCTGCGGAACAACGGCGTGACGAGCGCGAGGGGGAGGTTCTGCCACCACGGACCCAGGTCGGAGAACAGGTAAACTCCGCCGGGTTTCAGTAGCCTCCTGCACTGCCCGAAAGTGGTCTTACCGACCGCGTCGATGACCGCGTCGTATCGCCGCTCGTCCGCGGTGAAGTCCTCGGTCGTGTAATCGATGACGCGGTCGGCGCCCAGGCCGCGCACCATTTCGAGGTTGGCCGTGTCGCAAACCGCGGTCACCGTGACGTCGAAACACTTCAGCAACTGCACCGCCGCCGAGCCGATGGCGCCGGTCGCGCCATAGACCAGGACGTCCTGCCCGGCCTTGGCTCCTGCCTTCTTAATGGAGGAAAGCGCATAGTGCGAACCCTCGGTGGCCGGAGCGGCCTCTCCGAACTCCAAGCCCGCCGGCATCGTCGCGATCATGCCCGCCGCCGGAACCGACAGGTACTCGGCATGCGTTCCGAACGCGCCCTCGTTGTACCCGAAGACCCGGTCACCCACGGCAAAGGACGTGACGCCACCGCCGACGTCCTCCACCACTCCGGCGAACTCCGTCCCCAGGACCTTGCGCCGCGGCCGGGCAAGGCCGGTGGCCGCCCGCATGAAGAAAGGTTTCGCCGCGCGGTAGGCGCAGTCCGTCCGGTTCACCGTCGTCGCGTGCACTCTGACCAGAACGTCGTTGTCTCCGACCGCGGGATTGTCCACCTCGGAGATCCGAACCACATCCGGCGGGCCGTACCTGGAATGAACGGCGGCTTTCACAGGTGCACTTTATCCTTCGGACCATCCACAGAACCCGCGTCGATGCGGACCGGGTGGTCCAGGGCGGTGCTGGTCCCGCTCGGTGGGCGGTCAGCGGGACCAGGTGCCGGAGGCCGCGGTTCGGACGGCGTAGTCCTCGAATGTGGTCGGTGGGCGGCCAATGATCTGCCGGACGTCGTCGGTCGGTTCGGTGGTGTGGCCCGCCCGGTGCAGGGCGAACATGGCGTTCAATGCGTCTGCCGTTTCTACCGAGGCTCCCTGGGCCAGCAGTTCGGCTCGGTATGCCTCTGGCGTCAGCTCGACGAACTCGATCGGGCGGCCCGCCGCACGCGCCATTGTTTCGACCGCCTCGCCGAAGGTCAGCGACTGTGGGCCGGACAGCTCGTAGAGCCGGCCCGCATGGCCGTCTTGGGTCAAGGTTGCCGTGGCGGACGCGGCTACGTCATCGACGTCGATGAAGGGTTCGGGGGTTTCTCCGATCGGTAGTGCTAGACGACCTGATCGCAATGGCGCGTGCCACAGGTCCTCGTCGAAGTTCTGGTCGAACTGGTTCGGACGCAGGATCGTCCACTCCGCGCCCGAACCCCGTACTGCCTCTTCGGCCGCCGCCATGCCCTGCGCGAAGTCGGGGGCGGCGTGCTCGAGTCCCCGGCCCGACAGGAGCACCAGCCGACGCACGCCGCTCGCGACGGCGAGGTCGACGAAGGCCTTGATGGGCCCGGGGTCGTCGGGGGCGACCACGTACGCGGCCTGTGCTCCGTCTACTGTCTTCTCCCAGGTCTCAGGGGCCGTCCAGTCGAAGCGCACCTCGCTGGAGCGCGACGCGGCCCGGACCCGTCGGCCCTGAGCGCGCAGCCGGCCTGTCACGCGGCGGCCGGTCTTGCCCGTCGCCGCCAGTACCAAGATCTTGTCCATGGCCTCAGCCAACCCGGCGGGCAGGGGCCCGGACATGGGCGAGCGTGCCGCGGACATGTCCGATAGTCCCGGCGCAAAGTCTGGCTATATCGTGACGACGTGGACCCGTTCGATGATCTGCTCAAAGGCGTGCGCGGCGAGGGCGCCGCGTTCGGCACCTCGTCGTTGACGGCACCGTGCGGGCTGCGATTCGCCGACGGGCCGCCGCTGACATTGTGCGTGCTCATGCGCGGGGAGGGCGTGCTCAGGCAGGGGGATCTGGTCCTGCCGTTCCGGACGGGTGAGGCCGCGATCGTGCGCGGTCCCGAGCCGTTCGTGTTCGCCGACGCCGACGCGCCGCGCACCGTGTGCGACGCGGGCGACGTCTCGGGGTCCGGTGCTCCGGACGAGGCCGTGTTGCTGACCGCTTCGTACCGGTTGACGGGCGAGGTCGCGCGTCGCCTTGTCGCCGTGCTGCCGCCGATGGTCGTCGTCCCGGACGACCATGACTGCGCCTCGATGCGCGGGTACCTGGAGGCTCAGCTGGACGCCTGCCGTCCAGGCCGTCAGGTGGTCCTGGACCGGCTGCTCGATTGGCTGCTGGTCTGCACTTTGCGTGACTGGTTCGACCGTCCGGAGGCGGTGCGGCCCGGCTGGTACCTGGCCCTGGGCGATCCGGTCGTCGGCCCGGCCCTGCGCGCCGTCCACGCCGATCCGGGACGCCCCTGGACGCTTGCCTCCCTCGCCGCCGCCGCCCACGCGTCCCGCACGACCCTGGCCCGGCGGTTCACCGAGCTGGTCGGCGAGCCGCCGCTGGCCTATCTGACGGGGTGGCGGATGGCTCTCGCCGCCGAACGGCTGGTGGATCCGTCGACGACGGTCGCCGCCGTGGCCCGCGAGGTCGGCTATGCCGACGCGTTCGCGTTCAGCTCGGCGTTCAAGAGGACTCTTGGGAAGAGCCCGACGGCTTACCGGAAGGACGCGGCCCGTACCGGCTCACCTCGTCCCGTCTCGGCCGCGCAAGACCGCTGACCCGAGAGGACGGCAAGGTCGCGGGTGCGCACTGAGGCGGGGTCAGGCGGTGCGGGTGGCTATGCCCGGGTAGTCGAGGACGAGGCCGGAAGCGTCGTAGGTCAGTCGGCAGGAGAAGTCGAACGCCGGCGAGACGTAGTCGTAGCGGCATCCGTCGTCCTCGACCCGCGTGTACTCCTGTTCCAGCCGCTCCACGGACAGGTCCAGCGCACGGACGTATGCGGCCGGGGTGGACACCCTGGTACCCGCGGGCGGATCAAGGCGGTGGACGGGCAGCGCGTTGGTCATCGCCGACGATTCCAGGTCTACGTCCAGGCAACCGGCGATGTGCGGGGCGGGCTCGCCGTTGACGCGCCATTTCCCGGCCCCGTCGGTCTCCAGTTCGGTTCGGTGGGTCCCGGCGGCGTTGCGGCTCGTGACCCGGACGCTGCGGGTGGTCCAGCGTGAGTCCAGGTCGATGAGATAGGTGACGGCCCAGGTCTGGCCGTCCTCGACGGCGGTGGTGCACCCTTCGATGCGGTGGCCCCCGCCGCGCGGACGGAAATAGGTGACCTCGAAGCCGTCGCGTGCTTCGACGTGTCGCCACGCAGCGGTGTTCGGTGGCGCGTTGAACGGCATGCGTCCACCCTCGCACGCCCATGTGACAACCCCGGCCGGCCGCCACGGCACACGACTAGGCGCGACCACTCGGCTGCATGTCGCCACGTCCACAAGTCGGGCCCGGCGGGACGCGGTGCTAGCGGCCCGTCCCGGCCGGTGGCCACGTACTCCGGGTGAATACCGGGAAGGGGAGGTACAGACCGGGAATGGAGCTCTTCGGTCCCACACTGATCGACAGCGGGACGCCGTCGCTCCTGATGGTCGGGAGTTCGCCCGGCAGTGCATTGCGGGACAGGTATGCCAGACCCTGTTTCAGGTGGGGCGGCGGGCAGGTCGGCCGCAGACTCGTTCGGGAGTGGAGAATTGGGCGGCTTCTCGTTATCTGCGGTGTTCTGGGGTGTCTCCTGGTGGGTCTGTGGTGAGTCTCCGGAGGACGGGTATGCGTGTGGGCACGGATGTGGAGCGGCTGGTCCGGGCGGCTCAGGAGGGGGACGCCGACGCTCGGGAGCGGCTCGTCGCCGAGCATCTGCCGTTGCTCTACAACGTGGTCGGGTGGGCGCTGGGCGGGCACGCCGATGTGGACGACGTCGTCCAGGAGTCGGTGCTCCGCGCGCTGGGAGGGCTGGGGCGGCTCCGGGAACCCGCGCGGTTCAGGTCGTGGCTCATCTCGATCGCCATGAACCAGGTGCGTCGCCGGTGGAGATCGCAGCGCGGCAGGACGCCGATGGACCCCGATTCGCTGGCCCGGGTCGCGGGAGCCGAGGACGATTTCGCCGAGCTGGCCGTCCTGCGGCTGGAGCTGTCGGAGCAGCGCCGGGAGGTCGCCGAGGCGACGCGGTGGCTGGACGCGGACGAGCGTGAGCTGCTCGCGCTGTGGTGGCTGGAGGCGTCGGGGCATCTCACCCGCAAGGAACTGGCGGACGGCCTGGGGGTGTCGGTGCCGCACGCGGCCGTCCGGGTGCAGCGGATGAAGAAGCAGCTCGCGACGTGCCGCGGCGTGGCGCGGGCGGTGGCGGAGCCGCGGTGCGGGGCGCTCGAACCCGTGCTCGCCGGGTGGGACGGGCGGCCGTCGCCCCTCTGGCGCAAGCGGATCGCCCGGCATGTCCGGGGATGCCGGTCCTGCTCGGCCCGCCAGCGGGAGCTGGCGCCGCCCGAGGCACTACTCGCCGGACTGGTCCTTGTGCCTTTCCCCGCTGACCACACCCTCCACGTCGCCGAGCTCGCGGCGGGCGCGGGCAACGGGGCGGGACTCGGGGCCACCGCG
>NZ_SMKB01000240.1:0-10639 GCF_004348575.1 Actinomadura sp. 7K534 | reverse complement strand
AGGTGGGGCTGGGGGTCAGGCGTTGGCGGCGGCGCCCACGACGAGGGGGGTGCCGGAGCCGGTGACGTGCTCGGACTCGACGACGTCGGCGACGACCGCGGTGATGTTGTCGGGGCCGCCGTTGTCGCGGGCGAGCTCGATCAGGCGGTCGACGGCCCGCTGCGGGTCGGCCTCGGCGGACAGCACCTCGTAGATCTTCTGCGCGTCGACCGGGCCGCTCAGGCCGTCGGAGCACAGCAGGTAGCGGTCGCCGAGCTGGGCGTCGCGCAGGCGCAGGTCGGGCTCGCGGTCCTCGCGTCCGTCCAGGACCCGGTAGAGGACGTGCGACAGCCGCGACGTCTCGGCCGGGTCGGCCTGCTGGCCGGCCTGCTCGGCCTCCGCCTTGAGCAGCTCGTCCATCGTGTGGTCCTGGGTCATCTGGTACAGCTCGCCGTCGCGCAGCATGTAGCCGCGCGAGTCGCCGACGTGCGCCAGCGCCACGGACTCGCCGTCCCAGAGCATGGCGGTGAGCGTGGTGCCCATCCGGCTCAGGTCGGGACGTTCCTCGCGGGCGAGCCGGAGTTTCTCGTTGGCCTCGGCCACCGCGCGGCCCAGCGCGTCGACAAGATCGTCTTTGCGGGCGTCGGTGTCCAGCGAGCGCAGTGAGCCGATCACGGTGGAACTCGCGACCTCGCCGCCCGCGTAGCCGCCCATCCCGTCCGCGACAGCGATCAACCGCGCACCGGCGTAGCCCGAGTCCTCGTTGTTCTCTCGGTTGCAGCCGATGTCGCTGCCTGCTGCGTATCTGATTGCTACGTTCATACCAATTTCGATGACGATCCTGTCAGAGGAGTTGTATCAGCCGCGGGCCGTGGCTTCACCGGTTTCCCCGGGGGCGCCGACGCCGTGCCGGACGGCGTACAGGGCCGCCTGCGTCCGATCCTGGACTCCCAGTTTCATGAGCAGATTACTGACGTGCGTCTTGACCGTCTTCTCGGACACCACGAGCGCGCGGGCGATCTCCCGGTTGGACCTCCCCCGCGCGATGTGCACGAGCACCTCCCGTTCCCGTTCGGTCAGCGCGGCCAGGCCGCGGTCGTCTCGGCCGGCCCCGCCCCCCGGGCCGTCCGCCAGCATCGCCTCGGCCGCGTCGGGCGCGAACAGCACGTGCCCGTCCCGGACCGCCCGGATCGCCTGCACCAGCGCCTGCGGATCGACGTCCTTGTACAGATACCCGGCCGCCCCCGCCTGCACCGCCGGCAGCACGTGCCCGCGCTCGGTGACGCTGGTGAGGACCAGGACCCGTGCCGCCACCCCCCGAGCCCGCAGCTCCGTCAGCGCGGCCAAGCCGTCGGCGCCCGGCATCTTGAGGTCCATGAGCACGATATCGGGCTCCAGCGATTCGGCCAGTGTCACGGCCGACACGCCGTCTTCGGCCTCGCCGACGACCTCGATGTCGTCCTGGATGCCGAGGAAGGTGCGCAGCCCCTGCCGGACGACCGGATGGTCGTCGGCGATCAGGACCCTGATCGTGCCACCTCGCGGGCCCGTGCCGTTGGCGCTCACAGCGGCACCTCCAGCCGGACGGTCGTGCCCTTCCCCGGCCGGGCGTCGATCGTGAGGCCCCCGCCGATGGAGTACGCCCTGTCCCGCATGGAGGCGAGCCCCAGCCCGTTCTGGGGCTCGGCCGCGTCGGACGTGTCGAACCCGGAACCGTCGTCGGCGACCTCCAGGACGGCGCTCCCGTCGCTGGTCGCCAGCCGCACCTCGACCGTCTGCGCCCCGGCGTGTCGCAACGCGTTGTAGAGGGCCTCCTGGGTGATGCGGAAGGCGACGGCCTCGTGCTCCTCCGGCAGCACCACCGCTTCGTCGGCGGCGATGCGCACACTGGCCTCGTGGGCCCGGTCGAGGACCTCGACGTGCTTGCGCAGCGAGGGGACCAGCCCGTCGGCGAGGTCGGCAGGGCGCAGCTCGAAGATCACGGCGCGCAGCTCGTTGAGCGCCTCGGCGGCCAGCCGCTCAACCTGCTCCAGCTCCCGGACGGTGCGGGCCGGGTCGCGCTCGGCCAGCGTGGACGCGGTGCGGGCGGTCAGCCGCAGCGAGAAGAGCTTCTGCGCGACGGCGTCGTGGAGCTCGCGGGCCATGCGGTTGCGCTCGGCGACGACCGTCAGCTCGCGGTTGTGCTCGTAGAGCCGCGCGTTCGTGATGGCGATCGCGGCGTGCGCGGCGAACAGGGTGAGGAGCTCCTCGTCGTTCGCGGTGAAGCCGCCGGGGCTGCGCTTGTTGGCGAGGAACACGATGCCGAGGACGTCCTCGCCGTCCAGGATCGGCACGCCCAGGAAGTCCTTCAGGACGGGATGCGCGACCGGCCAGCCCTCGAACTCGGGCTCCTTGCGGATGTCGTCGAGCCGCTTCGGCGCGTCGCCCTGCAGCATCGCGGCGAGCATCCCGTGCTGGCGGGGCATCGGCCCGATGCGCTCCCACTCCTCATCGGAGATGCCCTCGACGACGAACTCGGCGAACGAGCCCTCGTCGTCCGGCACGCCGAGCGCGGCGTAGCGGGCGTCCAGCAGCTGCGCGGCCGCCCGGACGATCACCTGGAGCACCTCGTGCACGGACAGGTGCCGGGTCACCGCGAGCACGGCCGAGCTCACGGCGTGCAGGGTCGCGCCCTGGTCGCCGCAGCCGCCGCTCTCGGTCTCCATCCCGGCCTCTCGTCGCCCGTGGTACGAGCGCCTTCCGGCACTCACTGTGAAGACCGTACTCGGTGCCCGGGTCTTCTCGCTTCCCCCGGGAAAGGCGAGCCTGCACACGGTTCGCCCCATCTGCGGCGCGGGCGCGGCGGACCCGGGTCCTAGGACCATCTGACCACCGTCCGGGGACCCGTCGGCCGATGCCCCGGATCGCGCGGTTTCCTAGCGTCGACGGCATGAGAACAGCACTGATCACCGGGGCCTCCCGCGGGCTCGGCCGGGCCCTGGCCCGCGAACTCGCCCGGGACGGCTGGCACCTCGTCGTCGACGCGCGCGACGCGGACGCCCTGTCGGCCGCCGTCCGGGAGATCGGCGGAAGCGTCACGGCCGTCGCCGGGGACGTCACCGACCCCGCGCACCGCGCGGACCTCGTCCGGGCGGCGGACGGCGGGCTCGACCTGCTCGTCAACAACGCGAGCACCCTCGGCCCGGCGCCGATGCCGCGGCTGGCCGAGCTGCCCGTCGCCGACCTCGCGGACACCTTCGCGACGAACGTCCTGGCGCCGCTCGCGCTCGTCCAGGACTTCCTGCCCGGCCTCCGGGAGCGCGGCGGCGCGATCCTGAACGTCACCTCGGACGCCGCCACGGAGAACTACGAGACGTGGGGCGGCTACGGGTCGTCGAAGGCGGCCCTGGAGCAGCTCTCCAACATCCTGGCCGCGGAAGAGCCCGGCGTCGCGGTCTGGTGGGTGGACCCAGGCGAGATGAACACCGCCATGCTGCGCGCGGCCGGCGAGGACGCCGACTCCGCCCCGCCTCCCGAGCGGACGGCCGCCGTACTGCGGCGGCTGGTGGCGGACCGCCCGCCCAGCGGCCGGTACCGGGCCGCCGACCTCCCCGCCGAACCCGCCGCCGCGCGATGACGGCCGTCGTCGACCCCGAACCCGCAAAGGCCGCGCCGGGCGTCGACCGCGGCCTGCTGGGCGCCGGGTTCCGTGGGCCGACGTTCGGCATCGTCACGGTCGTCACGCTGCTGGCCTTCGAGAACATGGCCGTCGGCACGGTCATGCCGCTGATCGCCGGGGACCTGGACGGGCTGGCCCTCTACGCGTGGGGGTTCAGCTCGACCCTGATCACGAGCCTGCTGTCCATCGTCCTGGCGGGCGGCTGGGTCGACCGGTCGGGTCCGGGGCGGCCGTTCATGATCGGGCTCGGCACGTTCGTCGCGGGCCTGGCGCTCTCGGGCGCGGCCCCGTCCATGTGGCTGTTCGTCGCGGGCCGCGCCGTGCAGGGCTTCGGCTCGGGCATCGCACTGGTCGCCCTCTACGTCATGATCGCCCGCGTCTATCCGGAGGAGCTCCGCCCCCGGGTGTTCGGGGCGCTCTCGGCCGCCTGGGTGCTCCCGTCGCTGATCGGCCCCGCGGTCGGCGGCGTCGTCGCCGAGCACGCGGGCTGGCGGTGGGTGTTCCTCGGGCTGATCCCGCTGGTCGTCCCGCCGGTGCTGCTGCTCGTCCCGGCGCTGCGCGGCACCGGCCTCGCGGGCGGCGGCGCCGCGGTGCCGGGCCGGAGCCGGTACCTGGCCGCGATCACGGTCTCGGCGGGCGCCGGGATCTTCCTGTACGGCCTGGACAGGCCCGGCTGGACGATGGCGGCGGCCGCGGCCGCCGGGCTCGCGGGTCTCGCCTACGGGCTGCCGAAGCTGCTGCCCGCCGGGACGCTGCGGTTCCGGCGCGGGCTGCCGAGCGTCGTCCTGGTCCGGGGGCTGCTCGCCGGCGCGTTCTTCGGCACCGGCGTGTTCATCCCCCTGGCGCTCACCCGGCTGCACGGCTTCAGCGCCGCGCAGGCGGGGATCGTCCTGACGGTCGGCTCCCTCGGCTGGTCGGCGTCGGCCCAGCTCCAGAGCAGGTCGAAGCGGCCCCGCACGTTCTTCGTCCAGCTCGGCGCCGTGCTCGTCACCGCCGGGATCGTCCTGTCCGTCGGCGCGCTCCAGTTCTCCGGCTGGCTCACCGCCCCCGCGTGGGTGATCGGCGGCGCCGGGATGGGCTTCGCGATCAGCAGCCTCTCCGTCCTGCTCCTCGACCTGTCGCCCGCGGGCGAGCAGGGCGTCAACTCGTCCGCGCTCCAGATCAGCGACACCCTCGGCTCGTCCCTGGTGGTCGGCGTCGCGGGCGCGCTGGTCGCCGGCTTCGGCGCCGCCCGGCTCGGCACGGGGCTCGCCGTCGCCGGGGCGCTGTTCGCCGCGATCGCCGCCCTCGGCGTGATCACCGCACTCCGGCTGGAGGCCCGCACATGACCGTCGAGTTCGCCCTCCCCGCCGCCCTGGAGGCGCACGAACCGCCCGAGGCGCGCGGCCGCGCCCGGGACGGCGTCCGGCTCCTCGTCTCGCGCCGCGCCACCGGAGAGGTCTCCCACCACGGGTTCCGCGACCTCCCCTCGCTGCTCGAACCCGGCGACCTCCTCGTCGTCAACACCTCGGCCACGCTGCCCGCCGCCGTCCGGCTCGACCGGATCAGCGTGCACTTCTCCACGCCCGTGCCCGGCGGGGACGACCGGCTGTGGATCGTGGAGCTGCGGCGCCGCGCCGGGAAGGCCGACCGGCCCTACTCGGGCGGCCGCTGCGGCGAATGGATCCCCATGCCGGGCGGCGCCACGCTCACCCTGGTCAGGCGGCACGCGAGCGGGCGTGACGGGCCGTCGCCGAGGGAGTCCGACCGGCTCTGGGAGGCCAGGCTCAGCACCGACGTCGTCCCGTACCTGCGGGGGCACGGGACGCCGATCCGGTACGGGTACGTGCGCCAGGACTGGCCGGTCGCCGCGTACCAGACGGCGTTCGCGCACGACCGGGCGGCGGGCGGCGCCGAGATGCCGAGCGCCGGACGCCCCTTCACCCCCGAACTCGTCACCCGGCTCGTCTCTGGCGGCGTGCTCATCGCGCCGATCACGCTGCACACGGGCGTGGCGTCCCCCGAGGCCCACGAACCCCCGTACGCCGAGCGCTACGAGGTCCCGGAAGCGACGGCCGCGCTGGTCGGGCACGTCCGTTCCCGGGGCGGGCGGGTGATCGCCGTCGGCACGACCGCCGTACGCGCCCTGGAGACGTCCGTGGACGCCTCAGGACGCGTCCGGGCGTCAGCGGGGTGGACCGAGCACGTCGTGACGCCGGAGCGCGGCGTCCGGGCCGTCGACGGGCTCCTCACCGGGCTGCACGAGCCGAAGTCGTCCCACCTGATGATGCTGACCGCCATCGCGGGACCCGGCCTGCTCGCCGCCACCTACGAATCCGCCCTGGCCGAGCGCTACCTCTGGCACGAGTTCGGGGACGCCAACCTCATCCTGCCCGGCTAGCGCCTCGTCTCGCATGGCGGACCTGACGCGCGGGCCGCACGTCGCGGCCGGTACCGTTGGGAACAGCTATGGACGGGTCAGGACAGCGCACGCTCCTCATCACACTCACCGGCCGCGACCGCCCCGGCGTGACGTCGCGTCTCTTCAGGACACTCGCGGAATTCCCGCTCACCGTCGCCGACGTGGAGCAGGTCGTCATCCGCGGCCGCCTCATCCTCGGCGTCCTGCTCGCCTACAGCGAGGGCGCCGACATCGGCCGGGTGTGGAACGCCGCCGAACGCGTCGCCAACGACCTCGACATGGAGATCGAGCTGTCGACGGGCCGCAACAAGCGGATGCCGAAGCGCCGCGGCCGGCTGCACGTCACCGTCCTCGGCGCGCCGCTGAAGCCCGCCGCCATGGCGGGCATCGCCGGCCGCATCTCCGCGCACGGCGCCAACATCGACCGCATCGAGCGCCTCGCGCAGAACCCCGTTACCTGCATCGAGATGGACGTCTCCGGCGCCGACCCCGACGCGCTCCGCGCCGCCCTCACCGCCGAGGCCGCCGAGCAGCAGGTGGACGTCGCCGTCCAGCACGGCGGCCTGCACCGGCGCGCCAAGCGGCTGATCGTCATGGACGTCGACTCCACCCTCATCCAGGGCGAGGTCATCGAGCTGCTCGCCGAGCACGCCGGCTGCCTCGACGAGGTCGCCAAGGTCACCGAGGCCGCCATGCGCGGCGAACTCGACTTCGAGGGCTCGCTGCGCGAGCGGGTCGCGCTGCTCGCCGGGCTCGACGCGTCCGCCATCGACGACGTCCGCGACAAGCTCCGGCTGGCCGCGGGCGCCCGCACCATGGTCCGCACCCTCAAGCGCCTCGACTACAAGTTCGCCATCGTCAGCGGCGGCTTCACCCAGGTCACCGACGCCCTCGTCGAGGACCTCGGCATCGACTACTCCGCCGCCAACACGCTGGAGATCGAGAACGGCAAGATCACCGGCCGGGTGCACGGCCCGGTCATCGACCGCGCCGGCAAGGCGGCCGCGCTGGAGCACTTCGCCAGCGAGGCCGGCATCCCCGTCAGCCAGACCGTCGCGATCGGCGACGGCGCCAACGACCTCGACATGCTCCAGGCCGCCGGCCTCGGCATCGCCTACAACGCCAAGCCCGTCGTCCGCGAGGCCGCCGACACCGCCGTCAACGTCCCCTATCTGGACACGATCGTCTTCCTCCTGGGGATCTCGCGCGAAGAGGTCGAGGCCGCCGACGCCCTCGACGCCCGGGGCGACGAGCCCCCGGCCGCCCGGTAGGCAGCGGAGCGTGCACCCGCCCCCGCAGGCCGCGCGGCGCACGCCGGCCGCCTCGTGGGGCCGCGGGGACGAGTGGCGCTGAGGATGCGGTCCAGGGTGCGGGCCGGGCTGCGGCGGGGCCGGGCGGCCCTGGAGAGCCCGGCTGACGGCGAACGGTCCCCGGTACTGCAGCGGGCACGGGAAGCCATCGTCCAGGCCCAGGGGCACGCGACGCCCATGTACGGCATCGCCGCGGCGCTCGCCATCGCGGTGCCGCTGTTCATCGGGACGATCACCGGAAACGCCGTCCAGGGGTCCGTGATCGCGCTCGGCGCCTACCTCGTCGCGCTGCGCGCCCCGGAAGGCCCCTACGGGACGCGGGCCCGGAACCTCGCGGTCGGCGTCGTGGTCGTCGCGGTCGGCTCGGGGATCGGCGGGCTGCTGAGCGAGCGCACCTGGCTGCCGGTCCTCGTGGTGCCGCCGCTGGTCGCCCTCGGCACCGCCATACCGCGGATCGGGTCGACGGCCGGGCTCGCGGTCCTGCTCAGCGCGGTCCGGCCGCCGTCCGACGTCATCCTCATCGGGGTGCTCGAGCTCATCGGCGGGCTGCTCGTCGCCGTCCTGCTGCTGGCGCCGTGGCCCGCGCGGCGACTGCGCCCCCTGAACACCGCGCTGAGCGACACCGCCGACGCGGTCGCCGAGGCGCTCGACGCCGTCGCGCAGGAGATCGGGGCACCCGACGCCAGCCTCCTCGACGACGTCGACGTCACCGACCCCGACCTGCTCGCCATCACCCGCATCCCCGACTGGGAGGCCAAGCGGCGGGCCGCGTCGGAGGCGCTCACCACGGCCCGCGCCACGTACGGGCTCTACCGGTCCGGGCGCGGGCGCCAGGACCCCACCCGGCCCGAGCGGCTCATCGAGGGACTGGCCCGCGTGCTGCACGAGACGGTGACGCTGCAGGCCGTCCTGGAGGCCACCAGGAACTACCCGCCGGACCGCCCCTGGCAGGAGGAGACGCAGACGGCGATCTGGGCGCTGGCCGCGCGGCTCCGGCTGATCTCCGGCACGATCGCCACCGGCGGCGAGGCACCGCTCGGCCGCGAGGAGTCCGCCGCCGTCCGGCGCATGGGACGCGCCGCCGAGCACATCCGGCGCGCCGGGCTCGCCGGAGACGAGGACCTCGTCGCGGTCGCGCTGATCGGCCAGGTGCGCCGGTCCGTCGACCGCATCGCCGGCGAGGTCGCCCGCACCCGCCGCATCACCGCGGGCGGGCTGCGGATCGGCCTGTCGCCGCCCCGGATGCCGGCCACCCTCAGCCCGGCACCGGTCCTGGGCCGGATCCGCAACGCCGTCCGCACCCGCTCCCCCCGGTTCCGGCAGGTGTCGCGCGTCTACCTGACGGCGCTGGTCACCATGGCGCTCGCCGCCGCGCTGCACCTCCAGTTCGGGCACTGGATGACGATCACCGCGATGCTGAGCCTGCGCGCCACCTACGGCGAGACCGTGGAACACCTCGTCCAGCGCTTCGGCGGCACCGCCGCCGGCTCCGCCGTCGCCGCGATCATCCTCGCCATCGCGCCCGGGCAGTCCACCATCGCGGTCATCGCCTTCTGCTTCGCCGTCGCCGGCTACGCGATGCGCTCCGTGAACTACACCTACTGGGCCCTGTTCGGGACGCCGCTCGCGATGATGCTGCTGGAGTACAGCACGCCCTCCGACTGGCTCACCGCCGGCCAGCGCATCGTCCTGACCCTCGGCGGGACGGTCATCGCGTACCTCGCCGTCCGGCTGCTGTGGCCCGCCGGGCACGTAGAACGCCTGCCCGTTCTCCTCGGCCGCCTCCTCGACCGGCACGCCGACCTCGTCCGCGCCGCCGCCGACGTCCTCGCCGGCGAACGCACCCGCCTCCCCTACGACAAGATCGTCGCCGCCGAGCGCGCCGCGGAGGCCGTCGCCGAGACCCGCACCCGCCTCGGCCACGAACGGCTGCCCGACACCGTGCTGATCACCGAGCTCGGCACCGCCGTCGACGCCGCGCACCGCGTCCGCGACCACCTCATCACCGTCGCCAAGCTGTCCCGCGAAGAGGCCGTGGACACCGGCCCGATCCCCGAAATCCTCGACCGCCTCGCCGACCAGTTCGAAGAAGCCGCGGAACTACTCGAAGACGAAGAGCACGACCCCAAGGCCGAGACGCCCACCGAAGCGCTCAGCGAGGAACTCGCCGACCTCGACACCCACCTGTCCAAGCTCACCAGGCGCCGCCGCGCCGAACTCAGCTCCGGCGTCGACCGGGACGAGTTCACCCCGCTCCGGCACGCCCTGCTGCAGGTCTCCGGCACCCGCCACGTCATCCGCCTGCTGCGCGAGGACACCGGAACCGTCATCGACTCGTCGCTGCAGGCCGCCGAACCGCGCCCCTGACGTCAGTCCTTCGGAGTATGGGTGGCGCGGAGCGTCCCCGAACCGGGATGCATGTCCGCCCACGCGCCCGACAACTCGATCACCGCGAACGCGCACGTCGGGAAGAGCGCCGGCGCGCGCCCGGCGAGATCGAAGACGAGCTGGTGCACCGACGGGTTGTGCCCCACCAGCAGCAGCCTCCCCACCTCGTCCGGCGTCCGGCTCACCAGCTCGAGAAGCTCCCGGGGGTCGTTGTCATAGATGCCCGACTCGAAACTCACCTCGGCGTCGACGTCCAGCAGCGCCAGCGTCTCCCGCGTCCGCGCCGCCGTCGAACACAGCACCAGATCCGGGACGAGCCCGTTCGCCCGCAACCACTCCCCGGCCGCCGCGGCATCCCGCCGCCCGCGATCGTTCAGCGTCCGATCGATGTCCGCGACCCACAACCCGGCGACAGCCTTGGCATGGCGAAGCACGACCAGCACCGGCGTACCCACTTCCATCTCTCTCCCTTCGTACTTATTGCATTGCCCTCGGCGGTCAGGCGCTAGAGCGCCTTCCCTTCAACGGGCAATGCGCGCGATCGCTGCATCGCTCCGGCTCGCCTGGCGGCTCGCTGCGCGATCAGGTTCCTCGCAGGCTCGGAACCTGCCTTCGGACGCGATCGCAAGCCTTCAGGTCGTCGCGGGGTTGCTGTGGTGGCTGAGGTCCCCGCGCCCCTCACAAAACCGCCCAGCCCAGGCGCTGGAGCGCCTTTCTGCGGCGGGGACGCAGTGCTCCAGCTCGCCCTTGGGGCTCGCGGTGGTATCAGGTTTCTCGCATGCTCAAAACCTGCCTTTGGACTTGATCGCAGGCGTTGGGGTTGTTGTGGGGTTGCTGTGGTGGCTGGGGGCTGCGTGGGCATTACAGGACCGTTCAGCCTTGGCGCTGGAGCGTCTTTTGTGG